>RGAX01000100.1 GCA_009919985.1 Opitutaceae bacterium | reverse complement strand
GTACAGCAGAGGCGGCGGGCTTGACCGCTTCGGCGGAGCGAGCCGTCGGAGCGGCGGCGATCAGGGCGACAGCGAGCGCCCAAAGCGGTAGAACGAAATAATACCTAGGTGGTGTTGGTAATTTAATCACCCCTGAGGTTGGCCTACTTATGTGACAAAACCGTGGCACAGGCGTTACGCTACGGAAACAAAAGGCTTACGCTTTTGTTAGCCTGATGGGACACTTTGAAAAATTTTAGCTTTGGGGCCGTTAAGCCGGATTCTGTGCCACGTCTTGCGACGCTTCGGCCGTCATTTCTCTCAACGTCCTTGCGAACGAGTCCCGCGCCCGGCACTTGCCCGACGATGGGATGCGGCATACCCGTGACTATCGGACGGGCCGCCCAGTCACCTATTTTGCCTTGCACCGGAAGGGGTTTGTCATGCCGCCCGCCTCGCGGCGGACGCGGTGGGCTCTTACCCCACCTTTTCACCCTTACCGAGCGGTTGCCCACTCGGCGGTATATTCTCTGTGACACTTTCCGTCAGCGCGCTTTAAGACGCACTGCCTGTGCTCGCGGTGAAGCTGGCACAGCATCCTGCCCTACGGTGTCCGGACTTTCCTCTCCAAATTTCAAAACGGACGCGGCGTTTAACCGCGTCTTGGGATCAAAGAACTTGGAGCGACAGCCAGGCCCCAAAGCTAAGATTCCCAGTAAACGATACGTCCGCAGTTCTCGCAAGTCGCGAGTTGGTTTGGTCCGGCGGGGCCTTTGCCGCGCGCAGCGGTCTCAACTTCGTTGGAAATTTTCAAATGACATCCACAGCAGGTGCCACTGTTCGTGGCCACGATCACTGGTTGCGTGCGCACCGCGATGCGATCGTAGATCCGCCGCGCGGGCTCGGTCACAGGCTCGCGCGCGAGGTTAAAGGCCACTTGGGCGTCCTTCAGCTCTGCCGCCAAACTAACTTCACGCTCGCGCAAGGTTTTGATCCGCGCTTCGTGACCCGAGATGTTGGTCTTCAACACCGCTTCAGCCGCGGCAAATTTCTTCTTCGCCTCGTCCAGACCGTACATCAACTCGAGTTGTTGACCCTCAAATTCGCCAATCTGTTTCAAGGTCGTCTCGATCTCGTGGCCGACGATGGCCGCCTTTTCTGCCGCAATCTTAGCTTCGACCGCCGCTACGTCGCGGGGCACCGCCTTCAATTGCACCTCAATACCCAGTTTTTTCGTGTCGCGATCCTGGAGAATGAGCAGCGTTTCGAGCAAAGGGCTGGGCATAGACGAGGTTCTTGCCGGTACCCCCACCCCGGTCAAACGAAAGGTTTCCTTAAAACGTAAAGGATCGCCTTTCCCTACCTCATTTTTTCTCAAAAAAACCCTCGCGTATCCACCCCGATTCAAGAGAGAATTCTCCTTTAATTTTTCACCCTTCGTAAACCCTTTCATGTCCGATCAATCCGACTCCGAACGCAACGTGATCAACCAGGCCGGCGCCGACGCCTACGACGCTTCCAAGCTCGGTAAACTCGAAGGCCTTGAAGCCGTCCGCAAAAAGCCCGGCATGTACATCGGCGGCACCGACGAGCGCGCCCTTCACCACTGCGTTTCCGAGGTCCTCGACAACTCCGTCGACGAACATCTCGCTAACTTCTGCTCTCGCATCGAGGTCAACATCCACGTCGACGGCTCCATCAGCATCCGCGACAACGGCCGCGGCATCCCCGTCGACATCCACCCGCAGTACGGCATCCCCGGCGTCGAAATGGTCCTCACCACGCTCCACTCCGGCGGCAAGTATGGCCAAGGGGGTTACAAATTCTCCGGCGGCACCCACGGCGTCGGAGCCAAATGCGTTAACGCGGTCTCCGAATGGTTCGAGGTCGAGGTCTCCCGCGGCGGCTCCGTCCACCACATGAAATTCGAGCGCGGCAAAACCGTCAAAAAACTCGAGGTCATCGGCAAAGCCAAAGGCACCGGGACCTACGTCAGCTTCAAGCCCGACGCCGAGATCTTCAAAGAAACCACCGTCTTCGTCGCCGCCCGCATTGGCCAACGCCTCCGCGAACTCGCCTTCCTCAACTCCGGCCTGGAAATCATCTTCACGGACGAACGCCCCGCCGAACCCAAACCCGAACGCTATTTCTATAAGGACGGCGTCGAAGAATTCGTAAAACAAATCAACCAAGGCAAAACCCCGCTTCACCCCAAGCCCATCCGCTTCGTCAAGGAAACCAAACTCCAACTCGACGACAAACCCGCCGAGATCCACTGCGAGGTCGTGCTGCAGTACAACGACACCTACAACGACCAAGTGATGTGTTACACCAACACCATTCACAACCCCGACGGCGGCACGCACCTCTCGGGCTTCCGCAGCGCCCTCACCCGCGCCATCAACCAGTACTCTAAGGCGAATAACCTCCTTAAGGAAAAAGATCCGCAGATCACCGGCGACGACGTCCGCGAAGGCCTCGCCGCCGTCATCTCCATCAAACACAGCGACCCCAAGTTCGAATCCCAAACCAAGGTCAAACTCCTCTCCCCCGAGGTCGAAAGCGTCGTCGGCTCTGTTACCTACGAAGGCCTGATGCAGTACTTTGAGACCAACCCGCCGATCGCCAAGCGCATCGTCGATAAAGCCCTGAACGGCGCCCGCGCCCGAGAAGCCGCCCGCAAGGCCCGCGAAACCGTCCGCAAAGGTGCCCTCTCCGGCGGCGGCCTCCCCGGTAAACTCGCTGACTGCTCCGAACGCGACCCCGCGCTCACTGAACTCTACATCGTCGAGGGTGACTCCGCCGGCGGCTCCGCCAAACAAGGCCGTGACCGTCGCTTCCAGGCCATTCTCCCCCTCCGCGGTAAACTCATTAATACAGAGAAGGCCCGCCTTGATAAGGTGCTCGCCAACGAGGAAATCCGTACCCTGATCACCGCCTGCGGCACCGGTATCGGCGAGGGGGACGAATCCGTCGGCGGCTTCAACGCCGCCAAAGCCCGTTACCACAAAATCATCATTATGACGGATGCCGACGTCGACGGCTCCCATATCCGCACCCTGCTGCTCACTTTCCTTTATCGGCAGATGAAAGGCTTGATCGAGCGCGGCTACATCTACATCGCCCAGCCCCCGCTTTACAAAATCAAGCGCAAGAAACGTGAGCAATACGTCGACAACGACGAACAGCTCAACCGCATCCTCCTAGAACTCGGCTCCGAAGACATCGTGCTTAACCGCCTCACCGACGGGCACGTCTTCGCTCCCGCCCAGATTGAGCAGATCGTCGAAAACCTCGCCCTCCTTGAGAAATTCGGCAGCGGCGTCACCCGCTACGGTGCTTCGCTCCCCGAGTACCTCGACACCCAGGACGCCACCACGCGCGCCCTCCCCCGCTACGTCGCCCGCCTCCGCGAGGGCAACAAAGAGAGCCACCAATTCCTCCGCGACGAACACGCCCGCGCCGACTTCCTCAGTGCCCATAAGCTCAACGCCGACCTCACCGACCAAGTCGAGCCCCTCGCGCCAGACGTGGTCGCCGCGCCCCTGGAGAAAAAATCCTACGCCACCCAGAAACGCGTCACCATTCACGAAATCTTCGAGAGCACCGAGATGACCAAAATTCTCGTCACGCTTGCTAAGACCGGCCTGGACATCGCCACCGTCACCCCCACGGCCACCGCGCGCTACACCGTCACCGAAAATCTCGGCACGAAAAACGAAAATAAAACCGAACTCTTCGGCCCCCTCGAAATCGTGACCCAGATCCGCGCCAACGGACGCAAGGGCCTCAGTATCCAGCGCTACAAGGGTCTCGGCGAAATGAACCCGAAACAGCTCTTCGAGACGACGATGGACCCCGAAAAACGCCGCCTCCTCAAAGTCTCAATCCAAGACGCCGCCAAAGCCGACGCCCTATTCACCCTTCTCATGGGCGACGAAGTCCCCCCGCGCCGCCAGTTCATCGAAGACAACGCCCTCAACGTCCAATTCCTCGACGTCTGATCTGCGCCCCGCATCGGCCACCACCTAACGTTTACCGCTCATCGCCCCCTCTTCTGTGTACACCGCCAACGAAAAACTCTCCTCGGCCAACATCACCGACATCATGCAGTCGGCCTACATCGAGTACTCGATGTCGGTCATCATCTCGCGCGCCCTCCCCGACGCCCGCGATGGCCTGAAGCCCGTGCAACGCCGCGTCCTCTACGCGATGCTGCGCGAAGGTCTGCTCCACAACCGCTCCTTCGACAAATGCGCCGGCGTCGTCGGTGAAGTTCTTAAAAATTACCACCCGCACGGCGATTCCTCCGTGTACGACACTCTCGTCCGCATGGCCCAACCCTGGGTCATGCGCTACCCGCTGATCGACCCGCAAGGCAACTTCGGCTCCGTGGACGGCGATCCACCCGCGGCCTACCGTTACACCGAGGCTCGCCTCAATGCGATCGCCGAAGACCTCCTTAAAGACATCGAGGAGGATACCGTGGACTTCGTACCCAATTACAAAGAATCCACGACGGAACCCACCGTGCTCCCGTCCGCCTTGCCGAATCTTTTGATGAACGGCTCGACCGGTATCGCTGTCGGTATGACCACCAACATCCCGCCGCATAATATCGACGAGATCATCGACGCCACCTTCGCCATCATCGACAACCCCCGCATTTCCGTCGATGAGCTCTGCGAGATCGTGCGCGGGCCCGATTATCCCACCGGCGGCATCATCTCCGGCCGCGATGGCATCCTCTCCTACCTTAAGACCGGCAAGGGCATCGTGCGCACCCGCGGCAAAGCCCACACCGAGGAACTCAAGGGCGGCATGGAGCAGATCGTCATCACCGAGATCCCCTACAACGTAAACCGCAACACCCTCGTCCTGCGCATCGCCGAACTCGTCAGCGAAAAGGAAATCGACGGCATCCGCGACCTCCGCGACGAATCCGACGAAAACACCCGCATCGTCATCGAACTCAAACGCGGCGAACAGGCCAAGGTTGTCATCAACCAGCTCTTCCAAAAAACCGCCCTCGAATCCTCCTTCGGTGTCACGCTTCTAGCCCTCGATAAGAAGCGCCCGAAGCAGATGAACATCAAGGAACTCATTGAGTGCTACATCGAGCACCGCCGCGATGTCGTCACCCGCCGCACTAAGTTCCGCCTCAAAGAAGCCGAGGACCGCGCTCACATCCTCGAAGGCTACATCATCGCCCTCGATAACCTGGACGACTTCGTCAAAATCATCCGCGCCTCCTCCAATCGCGAGGAAGCCAAACAACGCTTGATGGCGAAGTACCCGCTCTCCGAGCGCCAGACCGACGCCATCCTCGAGCTCCGCCTTTATCAACTCACCGGCCTGGAGCGCGGCAAGATCGAGGCCGAGTACCTCGAGCTCATGAAGCTCATCGCGGAACTCCGCGCCATCCTCGAGTCCGAGGCTGTGCTCATGGCCCTGATCAAAAAAGAACTCGGCGAGATGAAGGCGAAATACACCTCGCCCCGTCGCACCGAGATCATCGGCTCCGCCGGCGAATTCCGCATGGAAGACGTCATCCCTAACGAGGGCTGCGTCATCACCGTTTCCCACTTAGGTTTCATCAAACGTACGCCTGTCGCCGACTACCGCTCGCAGAAACGCGGCGGCAAGGGCGTCATCGGCGCCGAAACCTACGACGAGGATTTTGTGGAGAATTTATTCACCGCCTCAACCCACGATTATATCCTATTTCTGACCAGCATCGGCCAATGCCATGCCAAAAAAGCCTACGATGTCCCCGAGGGCACGCGCACCGCGAAAGGCAAATCCGTCGCCAGCTTCCTCCGCCTCGCGGAAGGCGAAAAGATCGCCGCAATGATCTGCGTTAAAGATTTCGCCGAAGATCGCTTTCTTGTCATGGCCACTAAGAGCGGCGTCATCAAGAAAAGCTCCCTCGCCGACTACGCCAACTGCACCCGCGACGGCGGGCTCATCGGCATCAACCTCGCCGACAACGACACCGTCATCGGTACGGTCCTCACCACCGGCAACGACGAACTCATCCTCGTCTCCCACCAAGGCCTTGCCGTCCGCTTCCGCGAACGCGATCCCGAGACGGGCGAGGAAAACTTCCGCGCCACCGGCCGGGCCACGGGCGGCGTCACGGGCATGCGCTTCAAGCTCGATAGCGACCACCTCGATGTCATCGAAGTCGTCGACCACACCGCCAAATTCCTCGTCGCCAGCGAAGCCGGTCTCGGCGTCCGCACGCGCTTCGAAGATTACCGCCTCATTAACCGCGGCGGCAGTGGCGTCTGGGCGATCGATCTACCCGAAGACGGTTCGATCAAACTCGCTGGCGCCCTGAGCGTCAAAGATACCGATGAAATCATGCTCCTTACCGCCAAGGGCCAGAGCGTGCGTTGCCCGGTCAACACGATCCGCGAAGTGAATCGCGGCGGCAAAGGCGTGAAACTGCTCACCCTCGCCCCCGGCGACAAACTGCTAAGCGTTGCGCGCGTCGTTGAGAGCGCGGAAGAACTCGAAGCCGCCGCCGGCGGTGAAGAGGAAACTCCAACTCCACCCGCTGCGACACCGTAATTCCAGCGTGAGACCACGCGGCGCATTTCGCTCCGCCCTCACTCAAGGCGCCGGCTCATCCCGGCGCCTTTTTTAATTTTTACGTCCGCCGACTCAGAGTGGCTTCACGCGTAGTTTTTTCCTGAGCTCTGGGAAACTCATCCAGAATCCCCCGAGCGCCGCCGGCGTGATCAACACTTTCGGCCCCTGCATCTCCGGTGTGTAGTAACTGTCCGGATTCGCCAGCTGCCAACGTTGCCCATTTTCCAACGTAAAAATCTGCCGACCCTCCCAGCCCGAAAACGTCCCGCGGATGCGGCTCTCCACCGCGAGATATTCCACTTCGGTGCCTGGCGTGAGCATTACCTTGGCCTTCGCTAAAAATCCTGATTCCGCCTGCTTCGCCTGCTTAGTCTCGGCCTTCGCCTGCTCCACGGCGCGCTCCGCCTGCGTCGCCCGCGCTTCCGCCGCGATCCGCGCCGCGGCCGCCGCTTCTGCTTCACGTCGCGCCGTCGCGAGCGCGCCACTCTTGAAAGCCTCCACCAACACATCGAGGCGCGTGCGTTCCTGTGCCGAAAGTTTCGTCAATCCGGCCGCTGAAAAATCTTCCGGCCGCACCGCCTCTGAAAACTTTTCCTGCGCGCAAAGTCCACCCGCCAGCACGCTCATCATCAAAATCACCGCGCCGATTTTTCGTTTCATGGGCGTAACGTGAAACCCGACGCCTTCCACGCGCAACGCCATTTCCACCCTTGCCAACCTGTTTTCACGAGCCTGACTTCAAATAATCTCACTCGCTCCGATCGCTCGTATGACCGGCAAAATTTCTTCGCTCCTCTCCCCCTCGCGCATCGCGCTCGATGTCAAAAGCACCCAGCGCACTGCCGCGCTCCATGAGGTCGCCAAACTCCTAGCCGATCATCCCGCGGTGACCAACTTCGACGGTTTTTACCGCGAACTGCTCGCCCGCGACCGACTCGAGACTACGTGCATCGGCCACGCCGTTTCGCTGCCCCACGCCCGCACCGAACACGTCAAATCTATCGCTCTTGCCGTCGGCCGCAGCGCTTCCTTCATCCGCTGCGGCGAGACTGCCGATGAACAGGTCCGCCTCATTTTCATGCTCGGCACGCCCAAGACTAATCCCGCCGACTACCTCGCCATCGTGAGCGCCCTCTGTAAATTGCTCAAACACGAGAGCAACCGCACCGCCTTTCTCACCGCCGCTACGCCCGAGGAATTTATCGCCGCCATTGCCTCCGCCGAAGAACGCCTCCAAGTCACCACCTCTGTTTAACCGCCCCGGCCAATGATTCATTCGTTCGTCTTCAGCGAGGGTAAACTCGTCAGCCGCGACCTTGAGCTCGAGGCGCTGCGCCTCGTCCACGGCGACAAGGGCCTCATCCTCTGGGTCGACCTCGATCAACCTACCGACGAAGAAATCAAACTCATTCTTGAGGGCGTTTTTAATTTTCATCCGCTCGCAATTGAGGACTGCGTCACCCCGAGCTCGCTCCCGAAAATCGAAGACTACGAAGACTACCTCTTCATGGTCACTCACGCCGTTGATTTTAGCCGCACCGATAAATTTGCCACCACCGAACTCGACCTGTTTCTCGGCAAAGAATTCCTCGTCACGTTTCACCGTGCGCCCCTGCGATCAGTCGCCACGGCCCTAGACCGCATCACCAAAAGCACCGCCCGCGGCCCCGATCGCCTCGCCCACACCTTGCTCGACCACCTAGTCGACAATTACCAGCCGGTCATGGACGAACTCCGTGCCGAGCTCGAAGAACTCGAGGAAAACGTCCTCGCCCGCGATTCCGCGCAGCAAAAACTCGTCAACGAGCTGCTCTCTGTCCGAGGCGACTTCTCCCGGCTGCGCACCATCGTCCGCCCGCAGCGCGACGTCATCGACCGCCTCGCCCGCGGCGACAGCAAATTCATCCGCCCGATCCTACTACCCTACTTCCGCGATCTCCGCGATAATCTCGCCCGCCTTGAAGACACCGCCGTCAACTTCCACGAGCGACTCATGATGGCGTTCGACATCTACCTCAATAAAGCCGCTTTCGAAGCCAACGAGGGCATCAAGTTCCTCACCGCTCTCACCGCCGTCACCCTACCGGCCGTGCTTATCGGCGGCTGGTATGGCATGAACTTCGAGCACATGCCCGAGCTCAAGTCGCCCCACGGTTATTACTTTGCCTGCGGCCTCACCCTTGTCTCAACGCTCTTGATGGTCGTCTACCTCAAGCGCAAACGCTGGTTCTAAATCCGCGTCTCAACTCGGCGTCGGTACCGCCGCGCCCAAACCTTGCCCACGCTCGTACCGCGTGCTCGCTCGCGCCGTCACGCGCTCCATCGGCCACACACCCACTTCGACCGGCCGCGCCACGCTCACGTGCTCCGGCGCGCGCCCCTCGCAGTCAAAACCCGCTAGGCTCAACCCCGCATCGTCCCACTTCGACACCTCCGCCGCGCCGATCTCATACGGCGCATGATGCACCCGCCCCGTGAACAACCGCTCGCCGCGTGCATCCCACGCAAATAACCGGTAACGTTCTACCAAGAAAAATTCCAACGTCCCCGGCACCGCCAGCCGCGCTGCCTCCACTGGCCGATAGTAAAACCGACTCTCCGTAGCCTGCCCCTGACGCCGCGACCGATAATCGACCGCCTGCGTTTGCGCATCTACCGTCGCCGCCATTGTTGCGTGCTCGTAGGGCAGATGGAACAGCGCCCGCGCGATCTTCACCGCGAGCCACTGGTTCGCATCGAGTGAGTAAAACCACACGCCCGGTCGCCCCTGCGCATCATGGACATACGTCCGCACATTTAACTCCAAGAAATTCGAAAGCCCCCACACCGCCGGTAAGCCGCGCGGCCGCACCCCCTCCATCGCAAACGGCACAAGCCCGATCCACGCGCGCCCCTCGTGGACATCAACCGTCAAACCCGGCGGTAACGTGCGCTGTATCTCCGATGGATTCCATGCCCAATGCAGAAACAACAACTGCGCCCATCGCTGCCGCATGACAGGCGCGCCCGCTGGCCGCTCCCGCTCCGCGAGTCGTTGCGCGAGGGAAGGTAAAATCATGCCCCAAGTCTGCCTCAACCGCTACT
>RGAX01000099.1 GCA_009919985.1 Opitutaceae bacterium | reverse complement strand
CGGCGGGACTAAAAATTTTCAGCAGCGTGCCGTCGAAGTAACTTTCCAGCTCCATCGTGGCTTTGTCGGTCTCGACTTCAGCGAGCATGTCGCCGGTCTTGATGACGTCGCCTTCTTTTTTGAGCCATTTGACCAACGTACCCACCGTCATGGTGTCGCTGAGTTTGGGCATTAAAGTAATATTAGCCATACGAGTGAAAAGTTAGCTGAAATGAAGAGGGAGGGATAAGACGGCGACGGGCTTAGTCGAGCAGCGCAAGCGCGGCCTTGAGGATGCGTTGCGGGTTGGGCAATTGCTCAGCTTCGACGGGCGGACTGTAGATGGCAGGTGCATCGATCGTGCAGAGGCGGCCAATCGGAGCGTCAAGGTCGTCGAACGCTTCGGCTTGGATCATGTAAGTGAGTTGGGCGCCGACGCCGCAGAAAGGCTTTTGTTCTTCGACGACGAGGACGCGGTGCGTCTTGCGCACGGAGGCGAGCACGGTGTCGATGTCGAGCGGACGGATGGTGCGCAGATCGACGACTTCGACCGAGATATCGTGTTCTTTGGCCAATAATTCGGCGGCGACAAGCGATTGGATGACGGGGCGGCCATAGGTAACGATCGTGAGGTCTTTACCCTCGCGTTTGACGTCGGCTTTACCGAGCGGGATCAGGTATTCCTCGTCGGGGACTTCGCCTTTTTCCCCGTAGAGCACGGTGTTCTCAAGGAAGAAGACCGGATCGTTGTCGCGGATGGCGGACTTGAGCAGGCCTTTGGCGTCATAGGGCGTCGAGGGGACTACGACCTTCACGCCGGGGTGAGCGGCGAGGATGTTTTCGGGCGTGTGCGAGTGGGTGGCGCCGACGTTGGTGCCGCCGTTGGCGGGACCGCGGATGACGATGGGGCAGTTGATTTGGCCACCGGACATGTAGCGGACGTTGGCGGCGTTGTTGAGAATCTGGTCAAATGCGACCGAGTAAAACGACCAGAACATGAGCTCCATTACAGGGCGCACGCCGAGCATCGAGGCACCGATGCCCATGCCGATGAAACCGGCTTCGCTGATAGGCGTATCGGCGACGCGCTTGGGGCCGAATTTCTCAAGGAGGCCTTGGGTGACTTTATAGGCGCCTTGGAACTGGCCGACTTCTTCGCCCATGACTACGACGTTAGGGTCGCGGGTGAGTTCTTCGGCTAAGGCGTGGCGGACGGCTTCGCGGTAGGTGAGTTGTGACATCGCGGGAAAGTTTGAAGTTAAAAAAGGGCGACTCAGTTGAAGAACAAACGGCCTTGGGAGGTGCGTTGGTCGGGATTGTCCGATTCCCAGTAAACATCTTTTTGGATGTCTTCGGGCGTGGGGTAGGGGCTCGCGTCCGCGAAGTCGGCGGCAGCTTCGGCTTCCGCGCGGGCAGCTTCGTCGATTTTTTCAGCGGACTCGGTGGAGAGAACGCCTTCGGCGATGAGCGCGGTTTGGAAGACTTGGATCGGGTCTTTAGTGCGACGGTATTCTTCGATCTCAGTCTTAGTGCGGTAAGTATTATCCGGATCGGCGACGGAATGACCGCGGTAACGGTAGGTGCGAATCTCGACGACCGCGGGTTTGCATTCCTCGCGGGCGATGTTGAGAAATTTATCCATCGTCGCGCGGACTTCGTAAACATCGTGGCCTTCGCAGACGCCCCACGCCATGCCGTATCCCTCGGCGCGTTTGGCGAGGTCGCCAGCGGAGGAGCGGGCTTGGCTGGTACCCATGGAGTAACCGTTGTTCTCGATGACGAAAATGCAGGGTAGGTTCCAGAGCGCGGCGAGATTGTAGGCCTCGTGCACGGCGCCTTGGTTAACGGCACCATCGCCCATGAACGCCATGGCGGAGCCTTTGTGGCCCTTGTATTTTACGCCGTAAGCCAAGCCTACGCCGAGTGGAATTTGACCGCCGACGATGCCGTGGCCGCCCCAGTAATTGCGCTCGGGAGAGAAAAAATGCATCGAGCCCCCTTTGCCTTTAGAGCAACCGGTAACTTTGCCGTAGAGTTCAGCCATGAGGGCCTTGGTATCCATGCCGACCGCGATGGCGTGACCGTGGTCACGGTAAGCGGTAATAACGTGGTCATGTTTGCCCATGAGCGAACAGCAACCTACGGCGATGGCCTCTTGGCCGTTGTAAAGATGGAGGAATCCACCGATGTTGGCCCCGCCAGCAGCGTTCTTGCCGGTGTAAGCGCGGTGGCTGCGCTCTTCAAAGCGGCGGATGCGCACCATTTGGCTGAAGAGTCCGATCTTCTGGGCCTGGGTCAGCGCGGCGTTGATGGGCGCCTGGCTGTGGCTGGTGCTGCTAGCGGTTGGTTTCTGCTCGATGGTGGCGCTCGGTTTCTTGCTCACGGGTAAGTGGTTTTCTGGTTAAAAGGTAAAGTGTTCGGTGGAAGTTTTGGAAATCAAGCGTTGTTTCGCGCGGGGACTTACTTGGTTGGCGGGGTAATTTGCTCGATTTCGACGTGAATCGGTCGACCGGGTTGGCAATCGGCCTTGAGCGCCACGAAGCGATCACGATATTGGTCGTAGATCGGCCAAAGGGCATTGCGATCGGTTTCGGGGATCGCTACCGTAGTCCCTATGGCTTCGCGGCTAAAGAAACCGAATTTACCCTCTTCCATATCGGCGGGCTGCGCAGGGATGGGGCGCTGGCAGCGAAATAAAAACATGAGCCAGTGCGCGTGGCCTTCGTAGGATTTCTCGGCGATCATGGCGAAGAGATGAAGATCGTCGGCCGTGATGCTGAAACCGGTTTCCTCTTTGGTCTCGCGTACGGCACACTCAAAAGGCGACTCGCCAGTCGCAGTTTCGAGTTTCCCGCCGATGGGGCTCCAAAAACCTAGATTCGGCGGCTTGGCTCTTAATAATAGCAAGTGTTCGCCCGCGGCGTTTTCCAAGAAAACGAGGACGGCGATTTTATAGGCGAGGGGAGGCTTGGCGAGTGTGGTCATGGGCCGCAGCGGCGCGGAAGAAAAATTAAATTGGATTTAATTGAGCGTGACGCTCGGCGCTAGGTGCACAACTTTTTTTACCGTGTTGCTGCTGCGTTCGAAATTTCTCGGTTTGTTTTCGATGACCTTGGGGTTGGTCTGCTCGCACGTTTTTTGCCGGGCCGCAGAGGTCGAGGTCGCATCCGTGCGTTTCGCTTTAACTCGGCCGGTAAGCAATCCCTCCATACCGTGGCTCGAAGCCACGCTGGCCCTCAACGTCGTTCCTCCGCCCGATGCGCCTGGGCGCATGCTCAGTCGCGTGCGCGTGCAACTTTGGGTCGGCATAGATACTCCGCCGCTCACTGGCTCGCCAGTGCGGACCGAGTATTATCGCGCCGAAGTCGAGTGTCTGGCGTTGCCCTCGGGTCGCTCGGAGGTGCGTTTTTATTTTCCGCCGGAATGGGTGAAGCGCGATCAACTCCAAGGCGCGCCCCGCAATTGGGCCGTGGAACTGGCCGTGGCGGGTCGGGCTGTGGCCCCGGCGCGCGCGGCCAGCGCGACGGCGCTCGGGGAGCCGGCGGCCCGTCGGGCCTTTTTAGTCGCCGCCTTAGCCGGTGCCCCAGCCAATGACGGCCTCCTGCAACCGCAATATTTTACCCCCTTCGCGCAAGAATACTCGCGTAGCACTGTAACTTTCGTGCGCCGTGAACCGTCTTTCGCGCCTACGGCGCGGGCCTCGCCCTGAACGATTGCGCTTGCCGACTAAACTTAACTTAAATCGCCTCTTCCTATTCACGTAATGCGAACCCCGCGCGTTTTAGCCTTAGACCCAGGAGCGAGTCATGTTGCCGCCGGCGTATTCGTCGTCGGGCCCTCGGGGCGTATTGGTTTGCAACACTTCGCTCACGAGTCCCAAGACGCCGATCCCGCGCACGAAGCCCGTTGGTCGGAACATCTCGCGCAAGCTTTGGGGGCGATTGCTGGCCGTGAGCACCTTTCAGGCCCCTGTGCTCTGGTCGTTCCCGGTCACCTCGCCCTTACTAAGTTTGTCAAAACTCCCGCGCTTGATCGCGCCAAACGCGCCCAGAGCCTCGCCTTCGAGGCTTCGCAACACATTCCGTATCCGCTGACTGAAGTCGTGTGGGATCACGTCGTCATGGCCGATGATGGCTTCGATCTCGACGTGATGTTTGCCGCGGCAAAATTCGATGCGCTTCAATCGCTTTGCGCCGCTGCTGATGCCGCTGGTTTCGCTCCTGAACGCGCTACACCCGGTAGTCTCGCGCTGCGTGCCGCCTTTCGTTATAGCTACCCAGAAGCCCCGGCCAGCGCACTGGTCATTAATATCGGCGCGCGCTCGACGCACCTACTTTTCCTCGACGGCGAACGTTTTTATATTCGCACCTTTCCCCTCGCGGGCAATGTCGTCACTGCCGCGCTCGCCGAAGAACTCCGCATCGACTTCGCGGCCGCCGAAATACTCAAAGTCTCTGTCCTCGCCGGCCGCTCCGAACTCCCTGAAAATTCTCCCGCCCGCGCTGCCGTCCATCGCGCCGCCGCGGGTTTTATTGGGCGCCTCCACTTAGAGCTTACGCGCTCCATTGTTAATCACCGCCGCCAGACGGGCGCTCCGCAACCCGCGGCAATTTACGTCACCGGCGGCGGCAGCCTGATCGGCGAACTCCCAGCGACGCTCGCCGAACGTCTTAAACTCCCCGTAGAACGCTACGACGCCTTACGCGGCGTCGATGTCTCTGCCGATGCCCGGGCTTCGGGCGCCGAAACGCTTTCGCACGAATTAGCCGAACTCGTCGGCCTCGCCGCCTCGCTCGTCCAACCCGTCGCCGACGTCACTCTCCTGCCGCCCGCGATCACCGAAGCCCTAGCGTTTCGCAAACGCCAACCTCGCTACCTCGCCGCCGCCGTACTCGCCGTCGCCGCGTTGCTTCCACCCATCTTTTATTTGCATCACCGCGCCATCGGCGCCGAGGCGCTCGTTGTCCAAGCCGAAAGCCAGCTCCGGCCACTGCGCTCCCTCGAAGCTCGTAACAACGAAAACTTAGCGCAGATCGTAGCAGCGAAAAAACAGATTTCAGCCCTCGAAGGCCTTGTCGCTACCAAAGCCAACTGGCTCGATTTCCTCGCCGATACTCAAGCGCGCCTAGCGAAAGTCGGCGACGTTTGGCTCGAACGTATTCAAATCGTGCCTTTTGCTCCGCTCGAGGCCAGCGCCACGCCGACCCCTTTAAGCCCGGACGTCTCCGCCATGTCGCTTAAGAAACTGAATTTTTTCAACCTTTCCCTCGCGCTTCTTGGGCTTCTCGCCGCCGCTCAAGCGTGGTGCATTTGGGAGCGCGCCTCTGCCGTCCGCACGGCCGAACAAAAACTGATCCGCGTCCGCGCACAAATTCAAGCCGTAGCCGACGCCGCGCCCGCGCCCTCTCGTGAAACCGCCGCGATGATCGAGGCCGATCTCAACCGTGCCCAACGCGCCCTCGCCACCATGCAGTCCGAGCTCCGCGGCCGCGGTCCCGGCGCTGCGCGCCTCGCCGCCACCAAGCCGCCCGCGATGCGCACGGATGCGTTTTTTGATCTCGCGACCTTTGTATCGAAGTCCCGGGCGTTGGCGCAAAAACAAGGCGTGCAAATCGGCTCAGGCGCTGCCCATTTTGGTTTTTCATTGTACGCTAATGAAGGTCCTGAAACCGCGCTCATCGAGCCGGTGTTTCGCCAGCGCCTCGTCGCCAATTATCTGGTCGATGCGCTTCTGGCCGCTCGGCCCCGCGCGCTCCTTGCTGTCCAACGCGAACGCCCACTCCACGCCGATGAACGCAAGGCGCGTAACGAAGCCCTCGCTGCCGCGGCTGCTGATCCCACGGCCACTCCGCCCGCACCTTTGGAAAGTTCTACCACGCTCTCGCCGGATTATTTTGACCTCGATGCACGCCTCTCCGCGCAGGCGCCTGGTTTGGTGGAGGTCTCCGGTTTTCGTCTAATTTTCACCGGACAAACCGCAGCCTTACGCGCTCTGCTTAACCAACTCGCTAGCTTTGAGCTCCCCATCATCGTGCGCTCGGTCGAAGTTGAACCCGCCGCCGTTGAAGATATGGTAGCCGGGCCCGCTGAAGAAGCGTCGTCGGCGCCTCAGCCTGTCGCTCCCGCGGTTTCAATCGTGCTCTCCGCGCCCGTCGCCAAGGCCGCCAAAGCGGTAGCGACGATTGCGCCCCTAGTGGCCAAATCTATTTCCAAATTCACCGTCACGGTCGAGTACGTCGAGCTCGCGCCCGTTACTGCCGTTGTGGCTGCCACCCCATGAGCGCCTCGCCTTCTCCTAGAACCCTGTTGATCGTTGCGACCTCGTTGCTCGTGGTCTCGTCGGCTGTGTTCGGCGGGCTGACCTGGCGCGCTCAATCTACAGCTACTTTAAACCAGCCTGCGCTGACTGCCGCCCCCTACGTGCCGGTCGGCGTCGATGCGCCCGTGGTTAAAAATACCGTCTGGGAGTCTCCTAGCGCTTTGGCGCGCGGTCGCGATTGGTTGTATGATCTGTTTACTCCGCCGGAGATTTTCTACAACACGCGCAGCCGTCAATTTGCGGTCTCAGCGCCGCTCACCGGTGATGAAGCTGCTGAGGCGCCCTTTGGCTTGGAACTGGTGAGCGTGCGGCCTGAGCCGTTTCGCTTGCAACTAATCGGTTATGTCGGTGGGGCAGGGCAGGCCCGAGGCATTTTTGAGAACCGTCGCACGGGTGAGGTGTTTCTCGCTTCTGCTGGACACCGCGTTGCCGATCTCGCCCTTGAAATCAAAGCTTTCAGCGTACGCGCCGAGGCCATCGTGATCCCCGAAAGCACGAGCTTCAACCAACCAGTCGCCACGGCCACGATTCATGACCTGCGCGCTAAACGCGACCTCACCCTAACGCAGCGCGAACGCCAGTTCACCGGCAATGTCTTCGGCCTCGTCACCCTCGAAGGTGAGAGCGCCCCGCGCGAAGTCCTCGCCGGTGATACGCTTAAATTAGGCGCCGCAACCTACCGTATCGAGCGCATCGCGATCGATCCTGCGACCATCGAGGTCTCAAAGACCGCCCCTGATCTCGCTGCGCCCGTGCGCCGTACGCTTCCTCTTCGCTTCGACCCCACTGAAACCGCTCCGCTTTCACCCTAATCTCTTTTTCCTGCCATGAAATCCAAGTCCCTCGCCCCGTCGCTCCTCTGCCTGCTCGTCACCGCCCTCGCGCTGACCCTCGCACTGCCGATGGGTCAACTCGTCGCGCAAACCGCCTCCGCCGAAGCCGAGGCCGACGCCTTAGTCGCGGCTGAATCCGCCCGCATCAAAACGGCTCTAGCCAACGCCACCACCCAGCGCGCCACCGCCCGCAACCAAGCTGCCAGTGGCCAGTATGCCGAAGCCCTCGCCACGCTCCAAGCCGCCCAAGCTGCTCTCCCGGCCAATGCTCTGACGCAAAAAACCATCGCCGAACTCAAGCGCGACCAAGCGGCTGTTCTCATCGATCAAGCTCAAGCTCAACTCGCCCAAGCTGACGCCACTGGCGCCCGCGCCTCGCTCGCCCGCGCGACCGAGCTCGAACCCGGCAACACCCGCGTCGCTGGTCTGAATCGCCAAGTCGAGCGCGCTGAGTCCACCGCTGCCCGTAAAAATACTTCCTCGGCGACCCCCGGTGTCGATGCCTCATTCCTCGCCGAACGTGCGGCCACCAATGAACTCATCGCCAAAGGGCGCGCTCAATACGTCGCCGGCGACATCGACGGCGCGCAAAGCACCTTCCGCGCGGTCGAAGCCCAATCCCCCGACAATACTGTCGCCAAAGGTTTCCTGCTCCGCATCGCCCAAGAAAAAGCCGAGACTGGCGCGCTCAACCGCGAAAAGACCCGCACCCAACTTCTGGAAGAAGTTGCCAAAGGCTGGCAGCGCCCCGGCATTTACCAAGAACGCACCCGTGACGATGCCGCCACCGCTGCGACCGCCCCGCTCCAGAAAAAACTCAACGATATCGTTCTCCCCAATGTCAGCTTCACGCGTGCCGAGATCGGCCAAGTCGTCGCCGCGTTGAGCGCCGCCTCCGAAGAATATGACACCACCGGCATCGGCAGTAAAGGTGCCAACATCGTCCTCATCGATCCTACTAATAAAACCCCGACCGTCACCCTCACGCTCCGCAACGCCTCCCTCAAACGAATCCTCGACTTTGTCACCGAGTCCGCCGGCTACCAATATGAGGTCCAAGCCGATGCCGTCGTCGTGCGTCCCGGTGGTGAAACGAGCAACCTCGAGACCGCCTTCTTCGCCATCACCCGCGCCACGGTCCTGCGCATGACCGGCATTGGTGGTACCGGTAAAACTGAGACGCCCACCGAAGGCGTGACCGTCACCGGTGGTGAGGCCGGTTCGATGAAGGGCTTCCTCCAACAAGCCGGCGTGAGTTTCACGGTTGAGGGCAGCAGCCTCGCTTACGATGGCTCCGCCATCATTGTCACGCAGACCGCGCGCAACGTCGAGCGCATCCGCAACATCCTTTCTCGTTATAACGACGTACGCCAAGTTGAGATCGAGTCAAAGTTCATGGAAGTCCAAGAAGGCGCTCTGGAAGAACTCGGCGTCAAATGGAACATGTCCCGCCGTGGTGTCGCGCAGGTTAATCCTACCACGGGCGCGCCTATTCTCGATAGCAACGGTCGCCAAGTCTTCAGCCCACGGGAGACGTACGCCACAGACAGCGTGAATCGCTCACTTGCCGGCGCATTTCCGAGTACCTCCAACGGCAACGCTCTCACGATCAGTTCCACCGCCGCCAGCGGCGGATCTAATCTCACTGTCCCGATTGCGCCCTCCACAATTCCTGGTGGTGTTTCGCTCGGTTCGACCGCTGCGGCGCTGGCCAACATTACCGGCTTTGTGGGTGAATTCGATGTCACCGCGGCGATCCGTGCGCTCTCTCAAAAACAAGGCAGCGATCTCCTCAGCTCGCCTAAAGTAACTGTCCTTTCTGGCAACCCCGCAAACATCGTCGTCGCTCAAGAAATGCGTTATCCGCAAAGCTACGGTGAAATCCAAAGCCAAGTTGGTTCCTCTAGCGGCACGGGCACAGGCGGCGCTGGCGTAACGATCACCGCGGGCACGCCCCAACAGTTCACCTCGCGCAACGTCGGCGTCGAAATGAAAGTTACTCCCACGGTCGAAGAAGACGACTACTCCATCAGCCTCGATCTGAATCCCAAAGTCACCGAATTCGAAGGCTTCGTCGAATACGGCGGCCCGAGCATCGCGATTTCTTCGGGCACCACCGTTACGGTTCCTCCTGGTTTTTATCAGCCGATCTTCTCGGTGCGCGAAATCACGACCAAGGTCACGATCTGGGACGGCGCCACGCTTGTCATGGGTGGCCTCACTCGCGAGGAAGTGAAGAAGGTTAACGATAAGGTGCCTTTCTTCGGCGATCTTCCTCTGGTTGGCCGCCTGTTCCGCTCCAAGGGTGAAAGCTCGCAGAAGCGCAACTTGCTCATCTTCGTCACCGCCAATCTTGTGAGCCCAGGCGGTTCGCCCAAAAAGCAGAACTTGAAGAGCACACCCGCTAATTCGCTCTTCCAAAATCCGACCATCGTTACTCCCGCTAGCGCCGAAGGCCGCACGCGCGACGGCAATAAATAATCCAACCCCGGAGACCTGCCCATGATTACGACTCCTTCCGAGGTAAGGCGCCCGCTGTGCGGCGCCTTACCTCGGAAG
>RGAX01000098.1 GCA_009919985.1 Opitutaceae bacterium | reverse complement strand
GAAACCAAACCCTGAATATGGCACTCCCCAATTTTCAATCCCTCATGCTTTCGCTGCTACGATTCTAAGCCGACGGATAAATCCGCGAGGATTTCCGGCGAGTCCCTATTTTTTGGAGGGTGCGGAAATTTGCGAATTAGGGGAAGGCGTTTAAATAATTGAGGTCGATGCGGATTGGACTGGGGGCGAGTATTATTAGCTCCACTTCGGCAATATGGAAATGTGAACGCCCGGGTGAGGCGAGGAGGTCGGAGCTGGAGCAGTAAGGGCGTCACCCTCGCCGCCCGTTACGAGGTAAAATGCGTGGACTCCGGCTGTTTCGTGAACGAATAAAAGCTAGGCCAAAACACGTTTGTCATTAGCGCCCTTAACCACCAAATTTACCGCAGATGCCCTCCGTCGCCGCTATCAAAGCTGCAGTTCACAAGCTCCCGATCGCCGATCGCGCTGACTTGCTTGTAGACCTCGCGCAAGATGGAGCGGTGCGCAAAGAACAACTCAACCGGCTGCGCGCCGCGGTTGCCGAGGGCATACGCGATCATGCTGAGGGTCGTTTTTCTGAAATTAAATCTGCTGCGGCCCATCGGACTTTTTTTGAAAACATCAAACGGCGCACGCGTTCCCGCTTGAAATCAAGCGCCTAAATCATGCCCCGGCTGCGCTACTCGCACCGCAGTCGCACGGACCTAGAAAATATCTGGGGATTCATCGCCGTCGATAGCCCTCGCCAAGCCTCCGAGGTGCTTGGCCGCTTTCACGCCAAAATTGAGCACCTGCGACGCCATCCTCTGACCGGTCATCGCCATCGTGAACTCCAAGCTCACCTCCGCTGCCTTAACAGCAACGGTTATCTTATTTTCTACCGCTACACCGCTGGAATCGTGTGCATCGATCGCATCGTGCATCATTCCATGGATCTGCCTTCTCTAGTCTTAGAAGATTTATGAAACTACTTCCCCTCCACGCCCTTTCGTTCCTCATCGCGCTCGCTGTACCACTCCGAGCCGCCGATGGCACAACACCCGCCGTCGTCGCCCAAAAACTCGCCGCCGATTATCCCTCGCTCCTCGCCCTGTACTCGGACCTCCACGCTCACCCTGAGCTCTCGCTCATGGAGGAAAAAACCGCCGCCAAACTCGCCGCTGAACTACGCGCTCTCGGTTTCGAAGTTACTGAAAAATTTGGTGGTCACGGCATCGTCGGAGTCCTCAAAAACGGCCCCGGCCCCACGCTGCTTGTTCGCACGGATCTCGACGGTCTCCCTGTCTTCGAAGAAACCGGCGTCCCGTACGCCAGCACCACTCGTGTCACCGATCTCACCGGCAAAGACGTGCCCGTCATGCAGGCCTGCGGGCATGATTTGCACATGACGATCTTTACCGGTACCGCTCGCCAACTCGCCGCCCACCGCGACCGTTGGTCGGGCACGGTCCTCTTCGTCGGCCAACCTGCCGAGGAACGCGGTATTGGAGCGCGCGCCATGCTTAAAGAAGGCCTCTACCAGAAATTTCCCAAACCGGACTTTGCTCTGGCTGTCCACGACAGTGCGACGCTGCCTGCCGGCACCATCGGTATACTCGAGGGTTTTAACTGGGCTAACGTCGACACCGCCGAGATCACCGTACGCGGCGCCGGTGGCCATGGCGCTTACCCGCACGCCACCAAAGACCCGATCGTCCTAGCCGCCCGTATCGTTACGACACTCCAGACCATCGTCAGCCGTGAGACGCGCCCGCTTGATCCGGCCGTCGTCACCGTCGGCTCCATCCACGGTGGCACCAAATCCAACATCATCCCCGACGAGGTGAAGCTCTCCCTCACGCTCCGCTCTTATTCGGAAACCGTCCGCCGTCACACGATCGAAGCGGTGAAACGGATCTGCCGAGGCGAAGCCATCGCCGCCGGCCTCGCCGAAGAGCGCATGCCCATCGTCGAGATTCTCGAAGGCGAATTCACTCCCGCCTCCTACAACGACCCTGCCCTCACGCGCCGCGTGCGCAGCGCCCTCACGCCCTGGCTCGGCGCCGAACGCGTCGTCGGCATCGATCCGGAAATGGGCGGCGAAGATTTTGGCCAATTCGGCCGCACCGCGGAAAAAGTGCCGATCTGCATGTTCCGCGTCGGCGCGGTCGATCCCCTGAAATTCGCCGAGAGCCAACGCACGGGCGCACCGTTGCCTTCGCTGCATTCGAGTAAGTTCGCACCGTTACCCGAACCTGCGATCAAGACCGGGGTCACGGCACTCACCGCCGCTGCGCTTGATCTGTTAGCCAAAAAATAATTCCGCTTCCGAAGCCCCGCGCGTCGGCGAGTTTGCCATTTTAAGATTTCTAGGGCGTTGTTCACTCACACCCACTTTTCATGCCCGCCAAATCCTCTCCGCTCCGCAGTTTCTTTTTTCTCGGCCTGCTTGGCGTGGTGCTCATCACGATCGCCTTCGTCGTACGCTCCGGCCTGCTCGCGCGTAAAAACCCCGGCCGCCCGATCAACGCCAACATGCGCGCCGCCCTTGCCGCGAGCATCCCGCAATTTAGCACGGAGGACGCGATGCTCCTTGCGCAGACGTACGGCACCGCAAAAAAACTCCCTTCTGGCCTGCGCTACATCGAGCGCGCGCCGGGCACCGGCAACGCCGGGCCTCGTCTGGGCGGTGAAGTCATCGTCCACTACGACGGGCGCCTTCTCGACGGCACGCCCTTCGATAGTTCTTACAAACGCGGCGTGCCTTTCAGTTTCCGTCTCGGCCTTGGTACGGTCATCGCCGGCTGGGACGAAGCCTTTCTTACCATGCGCAAAGGCGAGAAGCGCACGCTCATCATTCCCTACTGGCTTGGTTACGGCGAAAAAGGGAAACTGCCCAAGATTCCGCCCAAGGCTACGCTCATCTTCGAGGTTGAGCTCCTCGATTTCCGCTAAGCGTTAAATGTGATAAAACACCGAGCCTAGCGGACCCTTGCGCTCACAAACCAACGAGTGAGCCGTTGCGCTTGAGCCAGAGTTCCGCCTCGCGCCACGGCGGGCAGACTTCCTCGACGCGCGCCCAAAAACGCTCGGAGTGATTCATCTCCCGCAGGTGCATGAGTTCGTGGTAAACGATATAATCGCGCACGCTGTCTGGCGTCTGCACCAGCCGCCAGTTAAGCGAGATCGTTCCGGTCGCTGAGCACGAACCCCAGCGTGAACGCTGGTTGCGCACCGTAACTTGCTTCACTTCCACGCCGACTATCGCCGCGAGTTCCCAAGCTCGAGCCGGTAGTTCGATCTTCGCTCGGCGCGCAAACTGGGCCTCAAGCGTGGGCCGCAAATCCCCTTCGAGCTGCGGCACGCGAAACACATCGGCCGCGAGGCACACCTGCGGTTTTTCGCCCGTCGCGGCGACGCGCAATTGCGCCAACTCGCCGCGCCAAAGCACACGCGCACCCAGAGGCCAGACTTCCGCGGCCCGAGGGCGATGACGTTGCCGCGCGCGCGCGCGCTCAAGCCATTCACCTTGCTGCGCGACAAAGCGCTCCGCTTCACGCTGCGAACCGCGCGCCGGGATCGTCGCTACCGCGACGCCGTCTCTGCGCAGCGTGAGCCGGTAGTTGCGCGCCTTCAGGCTGCGTTCAAAAACAATCTCCGGCTGTTCCGGCGACGTCTCTGGGAGTGGCACAAATTCACCGGCCGCCGCCAAGCCCGTCGTAACCCCCACTGCCGCCGGAGGCGCGCGATGGACTCCCGCCGTCGGCGCGAAAAGCCCGAAAAGATCCTGTTGTTGCCCGTGGGTGCTCACGTGATGAGTTTGAGCAAAACCATTCACCCGTTTGGCGCCAGCGTCTTTGTGGCAAAAAATTTGGCGCTCATAACAGCTCCAGCTCCCATTTAAGTGGTTGGCCTTTTTTTACGGTGAGCCACGCGAAGCTCGCTGGCGCCCCGCGATTGGGCCGCGTGATGCAGCCGGGGTTTAGCCAACGCACGCCGTGCGCCACCTCATCGCGCGGCACGTGCGTGTGCCCATGCAACACCACATCCACGCCTTCCGGCGGTTGTTTGGGCGAGATATGGGTCAGGAAAAAACGCACGCCTTCGCGCATGAGCGTCAACTCCATCGGCCAAAGCGCTTCCCACTCGTTATTACCCAGCACGATGTGTAAGGGTTTCCCGAGCAGCTTAAATTCCACGAGCGTCTCCGGCTCGCACACGTCGCCAAGATGCCAAATCTCGTCCGCGTCTTTCAAACGCGCCGGCAAATCTTCGGGGTATTTGTCGTGGGTGTCTGAGATGACCGCGATGCGCATAAGGAAATTCAGGGTTTAATCACCTTCAAGCGACAGGCTTCGGCCAGTTCGCCCTGGCGCACATCCCCCGTCACAAATTCGCGGCACTTCAGTTCGAGAGCGCTCGCCACATGGATCACATCCAGCGAACGCACGCCCAATTGCTCCGAGTAAGCAGCCACCAAACCCTCTGCCCGTCGACAAAGTGTCCCCATGGATAACTCCACGGGCTCAAAAACCCCCGACTCAACCTCTGCCTCAAAATCTGCTAACGCTTGCGTGGCGGATAGGCTGCTGAGTTCCCGGCGAAACGCTTTAAGTCGCAGCGCCGCATTGAGCTCGACGCGATGAAACGGCGACAACGGCACGGGCGGGGCGATGCGCGATCGCAACGCCACCGCGGCCGCTGAACCTGTCTCCAAGACGTACCACTGCACCAGCACGCTGGTGTCGAAATACACTCTCATAACTCGCGGCCCCGCATCTCCCGCACGATTTCACTCGCGGGTTTTCCTTTTGCGGCTGCATCCCGGAAGCGATCGTTAAGCCGACTCATCGCATCAGGCCAGACCGGTTTCTTAGCTTTTTGAGCAGGCGCCGCCGGCAAAAGGCGCGCGACCGGCACCCCCCGCCGCGTGATCGTAATCTCCTCTCCACGGGCCACCCGCTCGAGCACCGCCGTCAAACCATGCTGCATTTGCCGAATTGTCGCTGTCCTCATGTTTAACATCGATGTTTAACGTGTTTGATCGCGTCAAGCGCCTCGCTATTTGACAGCCCCGTCTCCGCGCCGACGCTTCGAGCCGTGCTCCGCGCGCTCGCCATCGATTTTAATTCTTACTTCGCCTCTGTCGAACAACAGGAGCGAGCGGAACTGCGTGGCCAACCCATTGCCGTTGTCCCGTTGCTCGCCGAATCCACCGGTGTGATCGCCCTCAGCCTGGAAGCCAAAAAACTCGGGCTCAAACGCAACGCCCGCCTCGCCGAAGCCCGACGCCTTTGCCCTGGCCTGATCGCCGTCGAATCCCGCCCGGAGGTTTACATCGACTACCACCACCGCTTACGCGAGGTCGTGGAGACGCTTGTGCCGGTGAAAAAAGTCCAGTCCATTGACGAACTCGAATGCGAACTCACCGGTGACTTCGCCGTCCCCGCCCGTGCCCTTCGGCTCGCCGATGAGATCCGCGCGCGCATCGTGCGCGAGGTCGGCCCGTGGCTGCGTTGCTCGATCGGCATTGGGCCCAACTGGTTTCTCGCCAAACTTGCCTCTGATTTGGAGAAACCCGATGGCTTGGTCCTCTTCGAGGAAGCCGATATCCCCAGCAAACTCATTGCCCGCGACGTCCAACTTAGCGACTTCACCGGTATCGGTGAAAGTATGGAGCAACGCCTCCGGGCCGCCGGCATTGGCGACGTCGCCGCGCTTTATGCGGCCAGCAGCGCCCAACTCCGCGCCATCTGGGGCAGCGTCGAAGGCGCCCGTTTCCACGACTGGCTCCACGGCGGCCTCCAAGAGCGCGAAGCCCCAAAGACCAGCACCCTCGGCCACAGCCAAGTCCTCCCGCCCGAGCAGCGCCAACCCGCCGCGGCCCTCGCCGTCCTGCACCGCCTCCTGCAAAAAGCCGCCATGCGCCTCCGCCACGAGCACCTCTATGCCGGCGGCCTGCGCGTGTCCGTGCGCCACCGCGACGACACCGATTGGTCCGCGGATCTCCGTTTCAACGAAACGCAAGACACGCTGCGCTTCACTCAGGCGTTGAACACTTTATGGGCCCGCCGCCCTCGCGCGCTCGCCAACCTAGCCCCACTACGGGTCAGTATTTTGCTCGATCACCTGCTCCCGTCCACGCAGCACACCGGCGATCTATTCGAAGCCGAAAAAGAAAAAACCCGCGACAAGCTCAACCTCGCAGTCGATACGCTGAACCAAACGTTTGGGAAAAACTCGGTGTATTTCGGGGGAGCGCACGGCGCCACCGGCTACACCCCGATGCGCATCGCCTTCACCCGCATCCCCAACCCCCAACTCGAAAACATCGATGCCTCCCGCCAACGACGCCTGAAACCCACCCCGCCGACTGTCCCACCGCCAGATTCACCCGAGAGCGACGCCTAAGTGCGATAAGCCCTCATTTAGCTATTTCGGATTACCTTATTTGCCTTAAGTCATATTGATGGCATTAAAAAATTATGATTATGAACAAAATGCACTTCTAGGAGAGGGCGTCCCTGCATCCGAGGCTATCGGCTGCGAGTGAAAGATATTTTGGAGCTGCTCGCACACGGAGCGAGTTGGGAAGAAATTTTGACCGACTACCCGTTTCTTGTGGCCGATGACCTTCGCGCATGTCTGGAATTTGCGGCCGCGCAAAATGATCATGTATTGCTGTGCGCCTCGTGAGATGATTCTTGGTTGATAACCAACTGCCAGCCGCCCTCACGCGTTGGCTACGAGATAAAGGCCAAGAGGCCGAACACGTCCTTGATCTCAACCTGGGGCAGTCACCCGATACGCTGATCTGGCAACGGGCGGCCGAACTTGGCGCTGTGATTGTCACGAAGGACGAAGATTTTGCGCAATTGACGATTCTTCAACCCGACACCGCCGTCTTGCTGGCAAGTTTCGAGCGCCTATGGCTAGAAATAATCCAACAGTTAGAGACGGGGGCGCGACTAATCGAGGTTTATTGATCTTGCTTACTCTACCCGATTACTAGGTCCCGAAGGAAAACCGAGGTCGGCAAAACCCAACCCTTGACACCGTTCGAGCCGTCGGACACTTCAGTCACCCCTTAATCGCTCAAAAGTCATGAAACCCACCTTCCGCCCCCATCGTTTAAAGCGCGCCCGCAAGATTGGCTATCGCGCTCGCATGGCCACTAAAGGTGGCCGTAAAGTCATTCGCGCCCGCCGCCTCAAAGGTCGTAAGCGCCTGACCGTCGTTTGATTCCGTGCGGTTTCGGCCGCGTTTCAACTCGCCGCGGCCCCATGCGTTTTCGCCCTGAGCAGCACCTTCGCCGCCAGGATGAAATTCGTGCTGTTCGCACCGAAGGTCGCCGTGTCGATGCCCGTGCCTTCACTGTCTGGTGGCGCCCCCGGCCTACAGCTGATGTTACTACAGCAATAGGAACGCCGCGCGCCTGCGTGATCGCTTCCACGGCCGCTGTCGGGAACGCCATTCACCGCAATCGCGCCAAGCGCCGTCTCCGCGAACTCTTTCGCGCTCATCAAAATCAACTTCCGCGCGATTGCGACCTGCTCTTGATTGCCCGAGCCGCCGTATTTCACCGGCCTTACGCAGAGTTAGAGAAAAATTTCCTTCAAGCCTGCGGCCAGATC
Organism: Opitutaceae bacterium; assembly: GCA_009919985.1. Classification (GTDB taxonomy): domain Bacteria; phylum Verrucomicrobiota; class Verrucomicrobiia; order Opitutales; family Opitutaceae; genus Tous-C4FEB. Next base: position 2,125 of record RGAX01000098.1, on the reverse strand, counting down.
TCCAACGCATCGCCCACGCCGCCGCCCCCGCCTTCTACCCATGCCTGAGCGCAGTTCCAGTTTGATTGCACGTCTCGTCGGCCTACCCGCCGCGGGGTTAGTTGTGCTCGTACGGCTGTATCAACGCATCCTTTCGCCCGCGCTCCCCGTTTTCCTAGGTCCTGGCTGTGGCTGCCGTTTCACCCCGACGTGCTCGCACTACGCGATCGGCGCCTTGCGCGATCATGGTGCGATCGTCGGGCTCTGGCTCGCCGCTGCGCGCCTCTTAAAGTGCACGCCGCTTCACCCCGGCGGTGAAGACCCCGTGCCAGCGCCTGCGGCCCGCCGCCGCCCGCACTGCGCGACGGTGTCCCAAATTACCTCATCTCTTTGCGACCCCCTTTCCTAAATGGACAAAAAAAATCTGATCCTCGGCATCGCTCTTATCTGCGGCGCCTTCGCCAGCCTCTACGTCGGCCAAAAAATTGCCCCGCAACCGCCCGCCCCGCCCGCTGCCGTGCGCGAGGCCGTTGCGCAACAAGCCGCACAAACCAACGCCGCTGGCACCGCTGTTCAACCGCCCTCACTCGGCGCGGGCGGCCCCCAAGCTAATTTTGCCGCCGCCACCGGCGACAATGCCCAAGCTCAAGTTACGACGCTCGAAAACGATTTCATTCGCGTGCGCTTTACCGATTTCGGCGGAGCCATTCGCGACATCGCGCTCAAGCAATATCCCGCCGCCCAAGGCCGGCCTGATCCGTTCATCTTTAACGAACTGCACGCCGATCCGATGCTGGCACTCACCGAGTTCCCTGGTCTGGACCGCGGCACCCGCTACACCCTGGTCAGCAGCAGCAGCAGCGAGATTGTTTTCCGCGCCGTACTCGACGGCCGCCTCGAGGTCACCCGCCGCTACGTCCTCGCCCTTTCAATCGACCCGAAAGTCGGCAGCGATCCTTACCAAGTCCGCCATGAGACCACCTTCCGCAATCTCACCGACAAGACCGCCGTGCCGCTGCGCGTCGCGCTCGCTCTCGGCACCGCCGCCCCCGTCAACGCCCTCGACTATGGCCTGCAGCTAAAGACTGGTTTCCGCAGCACCGACTCGGATAAACTCATCGCCCGCTCCGAGCTCGAGGGCGGCGGTTTCCTGGCTAACTTCGGCATCGGCAATAGCCAACCGCTCTCCAGTGTGACCAGTCCTGGGCCTATTCTCTGGGCCTCCGTGAAGAACCAGTTCTTCACCAGCATTCTCACGCCTGACGCCCCCGCCACCAGCCTGGTTACCCGTCGCGTCAAGCTCCTCGCCGCCCTCCCCGACACCGATCACAACGCCTACGGCATCGCCGGGGCCGCCCAATTCGAACTGCCCGCCCTCGCCGCCGGCGCCACGGCCAAGCTTGGCTCCAACTTCTACGTTGGCCCTAAAGAATACAAACGCCTCGCCAACGGGGACGTCTTCAAAGCGGACCAAGACAAGGTGATGGACTACGGCTTCTTCGGCTGGGCCTCCAAACTGCTGATCACACTCATGACGTGGATGCACAGCTGGGCCGGCAACTGGGGCATCGCCATCATGCTCACCACCCTCGCGCTCAAACTCGCGTTCATCCCGCTCACGCTCGCCTCGACCAAGTCGATGAAGCGCATGGCCAAGCTTCAACCCGAGCTCGCCGCCATCAAAGAAAAATTCAAAGATAACCCCCAGAAGCAGCAGCAAGCCACGATGCAGCTGTTCAAGGATCGCAAAGTAAACCCGGTCAGCGGCTGTCTCCCGCAACTGCTCACGATTCCGTTCTTCATGGGCTTTTACTCGATGCTCTCCAGCACGGCCGAGCTCCGATACGCGCCGTTCCTGTGGGCCCACGATCTCGCCTCGCCCGACACGCTTCTTCATCTCGGCCCGATTCCGCTTAACGTACTGCCGCTACTTCTGGGCGTAACCATGATCTTCCAGATGAAGCTCACGCCCACCTCGCCCACCATGGACGCGACGCAGGCCACGATGATGAAGTTCATGCCGATCATCTTCACTTTTTTCTGCTACAGCCTCCCCGCCGCCCTCTCTCTTTACTCGACGACCAACGGTCTGTTTACCATCGCGCAGCAGCTGCTCATCAATCGCATGAAGGACGAAGATGAAACG
>RGAX01000097.1 GCA_009919985.1 Opitutaceae bacterium | reverse complement strand
AATCCGAGCGTGATGCTCGCCGCGGGCTTACTCGCCAAGAAGGCCGTAGCGAAGGGCCTCAAAGTAAATCCCCTCGTCAAATCCTCGCTCGCACCCGGTTCGCGCGTCGTCACGGACTATTTGGAAAAAACGGGTCTCGCGCCTTATCTCGATCAGCTCGGTTTTCAGACGGTCGGCTACGGCTGCACGACGTGCATCGGAAACTCAGGCCCCCTTTCGGCTCCGATCGAAGAAGCGGTCGTGAAGAACGATCTCGTCGCCGCCTCCGTCCTCTCGGGTAACCGCAACTTCGAGGCCCGCGTCCATCAGAACATCAAGTCCAACTTCCTGATGTCGCCGCCGCTCGTCGTGGCCTTCGCGCTCGCGGGTCGTGTGGATTTGGATTTATCAACTGAGCCACTTGGCCGTGATCAATCCGGCGCGCCGGTGTTCCTCAAAGACATCTGGCCCTCGCTCCAAGAGGTGCGCGATCAGATGCAGGCTGCGCTCAAACCTGAAGTATTCCGCAAGCTCTACACGAACTTCGCCGAACAAAATCCGAAGTGGAACGAGATCCCATCGACGGCGGGCAATGTCTACGCCTTCGACGTCAAATCGACCTACATCCAAGAGCCGCCCTTCTTCACTAACTTCTCGCTCACTCCGGGCGCCATCAAACCGATCACTGGCGCACGCGCCCTGGGTATTTTCGGGGACTCCGTCACGACCGACCACATCTCTCCGGCCGGCGCGATTAAGAAGAGCTCGCCCGCGGGCAAATTCCTCTTGGATAACGGCGTCACGTTTGAAGATTTCAACTCCTATGGCTCACGTCGCGGCAACGACCGCATCATGACCCGCGGTACGTTTGCCAACGTCCGCATCAAGAACCTTATGCTCGGCGGCGAAGAAGGCGGTAACACCCTCGGCGCAGACGGCGTGAAAACCTCCATCTACGATGCGTCCATGGCTTACCAGAAAGCGGGCACGCCACTGATCATCCTAGCGGGCCAAGAGTACGGCACGGGTTCGTCGCGCGACTGGGCTGCCAAGGGCACAAACCTACTCGGCGTCAAAGTCGTCGTCGCTCAAAGTTTTGAGCGCATTCACCGCTCTAATCTCGTCGGCATGGGGGTGTTGCCCTTGCAATTCAAGGACGGCACGACCGCCCAGACGCTTAAGTTGGATGGATCCGAGAGCTACGACGTCGTAGGTCTCGACGGCAGCATCAAGCCGCAACAAGACCTCACGCTGAGGGTCACCCGTAAAAACGGTTCGATTGAAAATGTGTTGGTGCGTTGCCGCATCGATACGCCTATCGAAATCGATTATTACCAACACGGCGGGATTTTGCCCTACGTCTTGCGCCAGATCGTCGCTCAAAACTAAACGTCACTGCGCCCTGATTGCCTTTCGCCTGAAATCGGCCTAAAGTAAATGTGGCCCACGGGTTTAAACCTAGTGGGCCCACACATTTGCATTATCCGTTCTGCTGATTCATCAAATGCCTGAAAGCACTCCATCTGTGTACTTGGTTGATGCGTACTCCGATCCCGTTGTGGTCCGGATTGAAGGACGTGCGTGTTTTCAAAACAGCGCCTGCTTGCGTGATTTTGTCGGTGAAATGCTCCGGCAAGGCCGCCAACGCTTCGTGATCGATTTTCAGAAATGCACGACCATGGACAGTACCTTTTTGGGGGTGCTGGCGGGCGTGGCGCTGGAACTGCGCAAAGGCTCACCTCCCGGCAGTATCGTACTAGCCCGAGTCTCGAGCCGCAATCTCGAGCTTATCCGTAACTTGGGGCTGCATCGCCTGTTGACCGTAGACTCCAGCGAAGCCACGGCGCCTCTTGGTCACTGCGAGACGGCACTCACCGGTCCAGATAAAGGTGAACACGACAAGGCGCGCGATGTACTCGAAGCCCACGAACATCTTGTCGCGGCAGATGAGAATAACCGGGCGAAATTTCAAGACGTCTTGGCCTTTTTGAAAACGCGCGTCGAGCAACCCGAGTGACACTGGGGGGGCTTTATGGGCTCTCCGCCTCATCGTTTTCACAGTTCACGGTCTGGCTGTTTTTGAGTAGTTAAATGCTGTGAAATGCGGCGCGCGTCTTGCCACCGAGGCCACCACGAGCAAACTTATCTGATATCAATGACCGCCACGCCTTCTCCTGCCGTCGCTGCCGAACCGATCGACCGTTTCTCCCTGCCTGATGTTGGCGGGCATTTTGGTCGTTATGGTGGAGTCTTTGTGCCTGAGACGTTGATGACTGCGCTGCAGGATCTGGGTGCGGTCTATGAAAAGGCGCGGCTCGACCCTGCGTTTCAGGCCGAACTTAAAAACCATCTGAAGGAATTTGCCGGTCGTCCGACCGAGTTATACTTTGCCGAGCGGCTCACTCGGCATTGCGGCGGCGCGAAAATTTATCTCAAACGCGAAGACCTGCTTCACACTGGCGCTCATAAAATCAACAACGCACTCGGGCAGGCTTTGCTCGCTCTGCGCATGGGCAAAAAGCGGATCATCGCCGAGACCGGAGCCGGTCAGCACGGCGTCGCGACTGCGGCGGTGTGCGCGAAATTTGGGCTCGAATGTGTAGTTTACATGGGTGCGGTCGATATGGAGCGCCAGTCCTTAAACGTCTTTCGGATGCGACTCATGGGTGCTGAGGTGCGCGCGGTGACTTCTGGCCAAAAGACACTTAAGGATGCGGTGAACGAAGCGATGCGCGACTGGGTTACTAACGTACGCAGCACGCATTATATTTTGGGCTCTGCGCTGGGTTCGCATCCGTATCCTATGATGGTGCGCGATTTCCATCGAGTGATCGGCCAGGAAACCAAGACTCAGCTGCTGGCGCGCGAAGGACGTTTGCCGGATGAAATGATTGCCTGCGTAGGCGGTGGCTCAAATGCGATTGGGTTCTTTTTCGATTTCCTCGAAGACAAGTCCGTCCGGCTGGTCGGCGTCGAAGCCGGTGGGCGAGGCATCAAGCGAGGCGAACACGCCGCTCGATTCGAGGGCGGAAAGCTCGGCGTCTTACAAGGCGCGAAGACTTACATTTTGCAGGATCCCGACGGTCAAATTGAACTCACCCACTCGGTGAGCGCTGGACTTGATTACGCGGCGATCGGGCCTGAGCACGCGTATTATCGTGACTGTAAACGCATCGACTACGCCTATGCGTGCGACGATGAAGTCATGGAGACGTTTCAATTGGTTTCACGGCTTGAAGGAATCATTCCGGCACTCGAGAGCACGCATGCTTTGGTGCACGGCTTGAAGCGCGCCAAGGCGATGCGCGCAGATGAAATCCTGGTTATCAATCTCTCTGGTCGCGGGGATAAAGATGTGAACCAAGTGGCTAAAATCCTCGGCGTTTCTTTATGAAATCAATGACCGGATATGGCCGGGCGACCGGTGTGGTTTTGGGTGATACGCTCACGGTGCAAGTCAGCGCGGTGAATCGAAAGACGCTCGATCTTACGCTTAAACTTCCGCCAGATTGGGATAGCTTGGAGTCGGCGGTCGGCGAGTGCGTGCGTCGTTACGCGGCGCGCGGCAAGGTGCATGTCCAGATTGAGCTCACGGGAGCGACGGGAGCGCCCGAGGAGATTTGGGACGAAGATGCGGCGGCCAACGTGTTGGATCGCCTCTCAGGTTTTGCGGCGCGGCAGGGCGTTGCGTTTACGCCCACGGCTGAACTGTTGTGGGAAATCGCGCGGGCGCAGCGTAAGTCGGATGATTTCCCAGGTGCAGAGACGGCGCAAGGCACGGTACTGGCGACTCTGGAGATCGCGCTGCGTGCCTTCGCCGCGATGCGGGCCAAAGAAGGCGAGTCGCTCTTAATTGATTTTCTCGGCCGCTTGGAAATTTTACGCCGCAACGTTGAAAGCGTGGCCGCACGTGCGCCCATGGTGCCGATCGCCTACCGTGATCAGTTGCTGCAACGACTGCGGGCGGCGGAGCTCGAGTTTAACTTGGAGGATGAACGGGTGCTCAAGGAAATCGCGCTTTTCGCCGATCGTTGCGATGTCACCGAGGAGCTCACCCGGCTGCGTAGTCATCTTGAACAGTTTGCGACCCTGTTGAAATCAGACGGGGAAATCGGCCGTAAGTCTGAGTTTATTTTGCAGGAAATCGGCCGTGAAGTGAACACCATTGGCAGCAAGGCGAACGATCTGACGATCTCGCGCGCGGTGATTGAGCTCAAGAACGAGCTCGAACACATTCGCGAGCAGATCGCCAATGTCGAATAAGCTGCTAGCAACGCAGTGACCGCTGGCTGATTAGTTCGGCTCGCGGAAGGATTGCCAGAGATACAGCACTACGCCGATGCAGATGCCGGAGTCGGCGATGTTGAAGCTGGGATAGGCGTAACTGCCGAAATGCAGGTCGAGAAAATCGATCACGTGGCCGTAGCGGAGGCGGTCGATGACATTGCCCACGATGCCGCCGCATAAAAGCCCGAAGCAGATCTGGCTTCTGGCTTCCTTTAAACCTATGGCGCGCCGCCAGAGAAAAATCGCGATCAACGTCACCAGAGCGAACACGGCGAGGAGCAAGCTTTGTCCGCTGAACATGCTCCACGCAGCGCCGGTGTTGCCCACGTGCACGATGTAGAAAAAATTGCGGATCACGGTGATCGCACCGTGTTCGGCCCCATAAGTCGGATAAGGCAACGAGGCTAGGATCGCTTGTTTGGAGAGTTGGTCAGCGATCAGCACGATCAGCGCGATCACTAGCAACTTCCGATAAGCCCAGATACGCCGCAACCTTGGGGGTTGTGGCGTATCTTTACTCAAGTCAGTGGTGGTCGCTTCCACCTTCGGTTGCACCGGCGGTCTAGCCACGATTAAAATACGGTGTAAACCACATCGGTTGCGGGCGGGACTTATTCGTCACCGCCGCCGTCATCGTTGTTGCTGCTGCTGGGAGCGCCGTCTTCACCCATTTCGCCGAGGATACCGGCTTGGGTGCGGGAACGGTGACGGTTGCGCTCGAGTTCTTTTTGGGCTTTGGCGGAGTAGCGCGTGAAGGGAACAGCAAGGAGGCGATCGCGGGCGATCGGTTCTTGTGTGATTTCGCACATGCCGTAGCTGCCGTCTTTGATGCGCTTGATGGCGGCATCGATTTCGCCGAGCGCTTCTTGTTCGCTCGAGACGAGGCTGAGAGCGAAGTCACGGTCGAAGGTATCGGTGCCAGCGTCGGCCATGTGCTGTCCATAGGAAGAGAGATCGCCCGCGTCATCTTTGGACGAGCGTTTGAGCGTTTCTTCCGAATGCAATTCGATGCCGGCGGTGAGGTGGCGGCGGAGGTCGAGAAGCAGCTTGTAGTAACGTTTGAATTTATCGGGCACTTCGACTTCGTGGACAGCTTCGATCGATTTTATCTTTTTTGGATTGAAGCCTAAAATGTCGGCGAGGGAAGCGGCCTTGACGTGGCTGGGCTTGATCGCTTTCTGCAACGCAAGCGCCTGTTTGGTGGCGCTGGGTTTAGTTAAGGTCTTAGTGGACTTTTCAGTCTCGACCTTTTCGACGGTGGTTTTGGCGATGGCCCGGACTTCGTCCAAGCTGAAGGCGATGGGTTTGGCAGTGGCTTTGCGCTTTAGGATGCTATCGCGCAAAGCGTTTTTCTTTGAAGGTTTTTCCATGGTGGTAGATTTCGCAACCGGCGCGGGCGCTGGTTTTGCCACGGTCTTCGTCGGCTGCTTTGCCGCGGGCTTCGTCGGCTTCTTTGCGACGACCTTGACCGGAACCTTAGCGGCCGCTTTCACCGGAGGCCGTGCCTTCGGTTTGACGGACGGCTTCGCTTTCACCTTGGGCCGAGGGGAGGGCTTGGAGGTTTTGGCGGCAGGTTTCTGTGGCTTTTTATTTTTTTTGGCCATGGGAGTTTTGGAGGGTGATTAAAGCTTACGGGATCAGTGACTGAACGCAACGTGGACATATTTCGCCGAAAGTATCCGTCGCGGTGAGTGTCGGGACCGAGCGCCAGCAACGTGGGCAGCGACGGTGGCCAAGCTCAGTGCAGGGGCGAACGACGACGCTGAGTGTCGCACCTGTCGCGGCAGCCGTCATCGATACTGTAGAAACGATGAAGAGCTCGGGCAGAAAGTTGCGATGACGTTCGAGTACCGCTAGGGTAACATCATCGGCGGCGGCGCTGATGGCGACGGCAGCGTCGAGCGATTTACCGAGTTGGCCGGCGGCGCGGAGCGGTTCGATCGCCTCGGTGACTTGGGCACGTACTTTAAGAAGGGCTGAGAAATCGATTTCGAGCGAAGAGTCTGTCCAATCGGCTGGGGCTTCGGGCCAGTCTTGGAGGTGAACTGAATCCGGGCCGTATTCGGTGTTGCCCACGGCGAAGGACCAAGCCTCGTCGCTCGTGAAGGTCAAAATGGGCGAAAGAATTTTGACCAAGGTGCGTAAGATATGATGGATCGCGGTCTGAGAGGAGCGGCGCTGCGCATTGTGGGTGCCGAGCGTGTAGAGACGGTCTTTTAAGATGTCGTGATAGACGGCCGAAAGAGTGACCGCACAGAACTGATTGCAGAGCTGGTAGACGCGGTGGAATTCGTAGGCGTCGTAAGCGGCGGTGGTTTCGCGGAGCAGCGTAGCGGTCTGGTGCAGCGCCCAGCGATCGAGTGCGTCCATCTGCGCGACGGGTACAGCGTCTTTCGCGAAGTTGAAGTCGAAGAGATTGGAAAGCTGGTAACGGAAGCAGTTGCGAAACAATCGGTATGATTCGCCGACGTTTTTGAGGATTTCGTCGTCGACGGGAATGTCGTCGCGGAAATCTTGGGATGCGATCCAGAGGCGGATGACATCGGCTCCGTGAGTGGCGATGTAGGCGTCGCTCGTCTGTGGTTTTTGATACGTGCTGCTCTTGGAGATTTTCTGACGGGCTTTGTCGACGATGAAGCCGTGGGTCAGAACGGCTTTGTAGGGCGCGCCGCCAAAGGCGATGATGCTCGTCCAAAGTGAGGATTGGAACCAACCGCGGTGTTGGTCGCTGCCTTCGAGGTAGAGATCGGCGGGCCATTGAGTGGCGCCTTGTTGGGTGCGCAGGACTGCAGCGTGCGAGGAGCCGGAATCAATCCAGACATCGAGCGTATCGCGGCCACAAGTGAGTGCCTCGGGCGCCGGCCAGCCAGCGGGTAGTGCGATGTCGGCGAGGATTTCGGCAGCGGTAGCGTTATACCAGAAATTAGTGCCTTGGCGGGCAATCTTCGCGGCGACGGCGCGGGCCACAGAGGCGTCGAGATAAGCATTTTTCTTATCATCGAAAAAAGCCGGGATAGGCACACCCCAGGAGCGCTGGCGGCTGATGCACCAATCGGGTCGGGATTCGACCGCGCCGCGGATGCGGGCTTCGCCCCAACCGGGAATCCATTGAACCTCTTTGATGGCGGCTAGGGCCGTGGCACGGGTGTCGGCTTTGTCGAGGGAAACGAACCACTGGTCGACGGCACGGAAAATAATCGGGGTTTTTGAGCGCCAGCAGTGTGGGTAGCTGTGCGGATATTTGGCTTTCGCGAGGAGCGCTCCGGCTTCGGCGAGTTTTTTTAAGACGGCTAGATTGGCCGGGGAGGCCTTTTTCGCGGTAAGGTCTTCGACGGTCTCGAGGGTCGAGATACCGACGAGGTCGGCGGGAACTTTGCCGTCGTCGAGGTAGCGACCGTCGTCGCCGACGGGGCAGTAAATTTCTAATTTGTACTTAAGGCCGGTGAGATAGTCTTCAGCGCCGTGGCCGGGGGCGGTGTGGACGGCACCCGTGCCGCTATCGGTCGTGACGTAGTCGGCGAGAACCACCGGGGAGGCGCGGTCGATGAACGGGTGGCGTGGGGCGAGGTGCTCGAGGCTAGCGCCTTTGAGCGTGGCCAGAATCGTGGGCGAAGTTTCAATTTTCGCTGAGGCGAGTACCGCCCCAAGCAGGGCTTGGGCGACGATGATGCGTTCGGCTCCGGTGTCAGCGACGACGTAGTCCACTTCGGGATGCAGCGCGATCGCGAGATTGGCGGGGATCGTCCAGGGCGTCGTGGTCCAAATCACAACAAACAGCGGTTTGTCTGCGGGGAGTTTGAATTTCGCGGCTTCGGCGGAGGGCACGGCGAATTTCACCCAGATGGCGATGGACGTGTGATCCTTGTATTCGATCTCGGCCTCGGCGAGCGCGGTCTCAAAAGGGATGCTCCAGTAAACGGGTTTCTTGCTGCGATAAACGAGGCCTTTTTCGATGAACGCGGCAAACGTGCGCAGGATATCGGCTTCGAAAGCGGGGGCCTTGGTTTTGTATTCGTGGGCCCAGTCGGCTACAACGCCTAGGCGTTTGAATTGGGCAGTCTGTTTGGCGATCCAAGATTCGGAAAAGGCGTCGCAGCGGGCCCGGAGCTCGGCGGTGGTAACCGTTTCGTTTTTCTCGCGGAGCTCGCGTGTGACTTTTTGCTCGATGGGCAGGCCATGGCAGTCCCAGCCGGGCACGTAGGGCGTGCGGTAACCGCGGAGGGTTTTGTAGCGCAGCGTGATGTCCTTGAGTGTCTTGTTGAGCGCGGTGCCGATGTGGACGTCGCCGTTGGTGAAGGGCGGACCGTCGTGGAGAACAAACGTTTTCTCCGCTTGGACGCGATTCTGCTGGAGTCGCGTGTAAAGTCCGATGCTTTCCCAGTGCGCGACGCGGCCGGGTTCGCGTTGAGCCAGACCTGCGCGCATGGCGAAATCTGTTTTAGGAAGCTGGAGGGTGTCTTTCAGGTCTTGCGCCATACCGGGAAAAGGTGCGGAAGGTAGGTTTAGGGCGGGGGGAGTCAAGGCGCGTTCCAAGAGCGAAAAGGGTGGGTTTTGGCATAAGGGCTGCAAAGGTGGACTGAATGAAAAATTTGTGCCTACAGTTCGCTTTGATTTTTGCCTTGGCGAGCGGTGTGAAAGCGGCGGGAAAGCCCATGGCGATCAAGGTCGTCGTGGTCACCACCTTCGAGAGCGGTGCCGACACGGGCGATAAGCCAGGCGAGTTTCAGTATTGGGCCGAACGCGAGACCTGGACGGAGCGCATCGCCGTGCCCGGTGTGACGCATCCGGTGCTAAGCAATGGCCAAGGCGTGCTCGGTGTCGTATCCGGCACCACCGTGCGTTCGGCAAATCAGATCATGGCGCTTGTGCTCGATCCGCGATTTGATTTTTCAAAAGCCTATTGGCTGGTTAACGGCATTGCGGGCGTCGATCCCGCGGATGCATCACTTGGGAGCGCGGCGTGGGCACGTTATGTAGTGGATGGCGATATCGCCTACGAAATCGACAGCCGCGAGGCGGATAAATCGTGGCCTTACGCGATCATTCCCATCGGCGCCAAAAAGCCTAATCAGATTCCAAAAAACGAAGGCTGGGAGCCCGACGCGATGAGCTACGTGTTGAATCCATCACTGGTAGCGAGGGCGTTTGCGCTAACAAAGGATGTAGCGCTGGTGGACACGCCCGACATGCAGGCTTACCGCGCGACTTATGCGGGTTTCCCCAATGCTCAGCGGCCGCCGTTTGTTTTACTGGGCGACAGCTTCGGCTCATGCCGTTATTGGCATGGTGCAGCGCTGACGCAGTGGGCGAACGACTGGTCGAAACTGTGGAGCAAGGGTGAAGCGAATTTCGTGATGAGCAACATGGAGGACCAGGGCATCGCGACAGCGATCACGCAGCTGACCAAGATGGGCAAAGCGGATTTTCAACGCCTGCTATTTCTGCGCACGGGAAGTAACTATTGTACGCCGGCGCCAAGCCAGGGGGTGGTGCAAAGTCTGCAAGCCGAATACG
>RGAX01000096.1 GCA_009919985.1 Opitutaceae bacterium | reverse complement strand
GGCTCGCGCTGGCGGGTAACGTCGCGATCGTGGCGCAGGCTTGGTTTTTGCAGCGGCGACTCGCCGCGGGGCATGAAGGACTGCGTTTCGCTCACCTTGCGCGCGATCTGATGAAAATAGTCGGCTCAAGTCTCGTGATGGGTTTCGCAGTGGCGAGTGGTTGGTGGCTGTGGTCGCACTTTGGTTCGGTAGGTAAAACCTCTGATGTGCTCGGACTGGCGGTCTTAATTGCGTTGGGCGTAATGCTGTACGCTGGATTTCTTTGGGCGTTGCGCATTGAGGGACGCGAGGAATTGGCGGCGATATTTAATAAATTCCGGTCAAAGTTTTCATGAAGATTAAATTCGATTGGTTCATGACTGGGATGGTTTTGGTCACGGGGTTGGCGTGGCTTTTCCCGGCCCTTGGGGCCTCGGGCGGTTGGATGCATCCAGAGGTGCTGACCAAGGCAGGCGTGGCGCTGATTTTTTTTCTGCACGGCGCGGCGTTGTCTTTTAAGGCGCTTAAGGCCGGCGCACTCAACTGGCGGCTACACGTATTAGTACAATTCAGCACGTTTTTGTTTTTCCCCTTGTTGGGTTTTGCCGTGATTTATTTTTTGGAAGGTCGCGTTCCGACGGGGCTATCGCTCGGGTTTTTTTATCTCTGCGCTTTACCCTCAACGGTGTCTTCTTCGGTGGCATTTACGGCGGCGGCGCGTGGCAATATCGGCGGGGCGGTGTTTAACGCGACGTTGTCGAGCTTACTGGGCGTAGTGCTTACGCCGCTGTGGATTGGTGCGGTATTGCATACGACGGGGCAGGCGCTCGCGCTCGGTCCGGTGATGTTGGATTTATTGCGCTGGTTGGTGTTGCCGTTGGCTCTCGGACAACTCGCGCGGCCTTGGATCGGGGAGTGGTTAAAAAAATATAAACCGTATGTCGGCAGTGTGGACCGTGTAACAATTTTGGTGCTGGTCTACACCTCGTTTTGTGAATCGTTTCAACGCGGCCTGTGGTCGAGTAACGGCGCCGGAAATCTTTTGTGGGTGGTCGCCCTCTCGGTGGTGATTTTGGGCCTCGCGCTGGGGGTAACAACTTGGGGTGCAAAAACCTTGGGTTTCAACCGTGAGGATCGGATCGCTGCCATTTTTTGCGGTTCAAAGAAGACGTTGGCCTCGGGCGTACCGATGGCGAAATTGATTTTTGGCGCGCATCCAGCGATCGGACTCATTCTGCTGCCTATTATGGTATATCATCAGTTGCAGTTGCTCGTCTGCGCGGTGTTGGCCGAGCGTTGGGCAAGGGATGCATAGGGCTGAACGAGGGTTTTGACAAAGCGGCCGGACACGGTTCCTTGGCACACCATTCTATGTCCATCATTCCGTCGACCACGCTCCTCTCCGCTCTGCATTGGCGTTACGCCACGAAGAAATTCGATGCCACGAAAAAAATTTCCACCGACACGTGGGCTACGCTCGAACAAGCGCTGATTCTCTCGCCTTCCTCGTTTGGCTTACAGCCTTGGAAGTTTTTGGTTTTAACGGATGCGACCGTTAAGGCTCAATTGGTGGCACTTTCTTGGGGGCAGACGCAGCCCGCCGATGCTTCGCACATGGTGGTGTTCGCGGTGAAGAAAAACTTAGGTGCCGATCACGTTGAAAAATTTATTGATCGCACGATCGAGTTGCGCGGCGGCTCAAAGGATGCCCTTACGCCTTATAAAAATATGATGCTCGGCAGTCTCGCCGGCGCGGCTAAGGCCGGCACGCTTGATGCCTGGCAGACGCATCAGATTTATATCGCGCTGGGACAATTCATGACCGCGGCTGCTCTCCTCGGTGTCGACACATGCCCAATGGAAGGCATCGACCGCGTCAAATACGACGAAGTGCTCGGTCTTGCCGGTAGTGACTACACGACGGTTGTGGCCTGCCCAGCGGGTTATCGCGCCGCCGACGACAAATATGCGGCCGCCCCCAAAGTCCGCTTCAAGTCCGAAGAACTGATCGTCCGCATTTAAGCGAATACCGCGGAGCGTTCGCTCGATGTGAGTTCGCGCCATTTACCCGGCGCGAGCCCTTCGAGCCGAAAGTCGCCCGTGCGTACCCGGATCAGCCGTAGCGTCGGGTGACCCACGGCGGCCGTCATACGCCGTACTTGGCGATTTTTCCCCTCGGTAAGTTCGAGGCTAATCCAGGTGTCGGGCACGGTTTGACGGACCCGAATCGGCGGGACGCGTGGCGGTATCGTAGGCGCGGGATCAAGCAATTGGGCGCGGCAGGGGCGTGTAGGGTCACCGTCCAATTGAACTCCTCCGGCAGAGAGTCGCGCGAGAATTTCGGGCGTAGGGCGACCTTCGACTTGGACCCAATATTCGCGGCGATGACCGTGGCGTGGATCGAGAAGTTTAGAATTTATTCCGGGCTCGTCGCTGAAAAGTAAAAGGCCCTCGCTGTCGGCGTCGAGACGGCCAAGTGCGTAGACGCCTAGTGGGAGTTTAAAATCAGCCAGCGTGCGCCACTTCGAACCCGGCTCTGGGGTGAATTGCGAGAGGACGCCGTAGGGTTTGTTGAGCACGAGGAGCACAGGGGTACAGCACACGGACTCGCGTCGTTCCGCAAAATCATTCCGTTGCTTGCCGTCAGGGATCAGCGGGCGCAGCTTGCTAACATGCAAGCCGCCCAGCTCACCGCGTTGAATCAACTTAATGTGACTGAAGTGCCCGCGCCCGTGCCCGCCTCAGGTGAAGTCGTAGTGACGCTCCGGGCGGCGGCGCTCAACCACCGCGATCTCTGGATTAAGCTCGGGCAATACGCGGGACTTAAATATCCGGCGCAGCCAGGCTCGGATGGCGCTGGGGTGGTCAGTGTGATCGGGCCGGGCGTCGATGCGACGTGGCTCGGGCGCGAAGTGGTCATTAACCCCAGTTTTGATTGGGGGACGAGCGAGTACGCCCAGGGTCCGGCGTTTACTATATTAGGGCTGCCCCGCGCGGGCACGTTGGCGCAACACATTGCGGTGCCCGTACTGCAGCTTGCGGCAAAACCGGCGCATCTGAGTTGGTTTGAGTCAGCCGCACTGCCCTTGGCGGGATTGACCGCTTATCGGGCCTTGTTTGCGCGCGCGCAGTTGCGGGCAGGTGAGAAGATTTTAATCACGGGCATCGGCGGCGGGGTGGCTTTGTTTGCGCTGCAATTCGCCGTGGCCCACGGCGCAGAGGTGTGGGTGACATCGAGTAGCGTGGAGAAAATTAAACGTGCGGTCGCTCTCGGAGCGCGTGGCGGATTTGATTACACGCGGAACGGATGGGCGGGGCAGGTCATTGAGCAGGTCCCAAGCGGGGCTTTTGATGTGATCGTGGACAGTGCCGGTGGTCCCGGTTTCGAGCAGTTGATCGATCTCGCGGCGCCAGGAGCAAGAATCGTGTTTTTCGGCGCAACCCGAGGAAATCCTCCGGTTTTACCGATGAGGAAAGTGTTTTGGCGTAATGTTTCGGTGCTAGGCACGACGATGGGTTCGCCGACGGATTGGCAATCGATGATGGGTTTTGTCGCGCGCCATCGAATCGCGCCCGTCGTCAGCAACGTGTTTCCTTTGCAGCATGTCAGTGAGGCTTTTGACCTAATGGAACAGGGCGGACAGTTCGGTAAAATCGTTATCACGCTTTGATCCGCTGGGTTTCGGGCTTGGCGTGGGGCGGCGAGGCTGGGACAAGGAATACCTACATGACTGATTCGTCCCATTTTTTTGCCTGCATTATGGCTGGCGGTAGCGGTGAACGGTTTTGGCCCATGAGCCGCGCGGCCACGCCGAAGCATCTGCTTAAATTATTTTCAGAGCGTACCCTCGTGGAAGAAACCGTGCGCCGTCTCGAGGGCGTTGTGCCGTTAAAAAATATTTTTGTACTCACTAATACCGCGCAACTTGCGTCCACGCGGGCAGCACTTGCGGGGGTAATCGCGGAGGCGAATATCATCGCGGAGCCGGCGAAGCGAGACACGGCCGCCGCCGCGGCCTTGGCTACGGCGCTTGTGCGGGCCCGTGATCCACAGGGTGTGCTCGCGCTTTTTCCCGCTGATGCGTTGATCAAGGACAACGCGACGCTCGCCCGTCAGGTGAGCGCGGCGCTGCGGCGGGCGGCGACGTCACCGGCCTTGCTGACGTTTGCGATCAAGCCCGACCATGCGGCCACGGGTTTTGGTTATCTCGAGTTGGGCGAGGCCGCCGGTGACGGCTTCCGCAAGGTGAAGCGTTTCGTGGAAAAACCCGATGCGGCGACGGCGGCGAGTTATATCCAAAGCGGTCAGTACGCTTGGAATGCGGGTATGTTTTTCTGGAGTGCGGCGGCGTTTTTGGCCGAGGCGGATAAACAAACCCCGATGCTGGCAGGTTTCATTCGAGAGTTTCCCGTGGGCGATCCGACAGCATTTTTGGCGGCGAAATTTCCGACGCTGGAGCCGAAGGTTTCCGTGGACTACGCGATCATGGAAAACGCGGCTGCAGTCGAGACGATGCTGGCGGAGTTCGACTGGGACGATGTCGGGCTCTGGACGGCGTTGCCGAAACATTTGCCGCGAGATGCGGCGCGCAATGCCGTGCGTGGTCCCGTGGTGATAGTGAATGCGGAGCACAATATCGCTGTCAGTAATGGTCGGACGATCGCTCTTGTCGGGGTCAATGATTTGGTTGTCGTCGAAACCGCCGATGCAATTCTTGTGTGTCACCGCGACGCGGTGCAGGATATCAAGAAATTGATGCCACAATTGCCGAAGACATTGCTGTAATGCACGGTTCGGGCGGGGAGTGACCTGCTCGAATTTCGCCGCCGCTATCGGTCTCAGCTGTTGAGCAACGTCGCAGCGAGCTGGTTGTGGTGCTCGATGATGACGGGGAGATCGACGGTCGTAAGTTGGCCGTCGCGGGCGACGACGCGGCCGTTGATGACGCTAAGCGCGACTTGGGCGGGGGTGCAGAACACCAGCGCGGCGACGGGATCATGGAGCGCGCCGGCGAAGTTGGGATTCGCTAGATCGAAGGCGATGAAGTCGGCGGCCATGCCCGGGGCGAGGACGCCGATGTCGTCGCGGTTGAGGACGGCGGCGCCGCCGCGCGTGGCGAGTGTGAGTGCGTCGCGCGCGGTCATCGCGGCGGGGCCGAAACCGACGCGTTGGAGTAGCATAGCTTGGCGGGCTTCACCGAGCAGATGCGCGCTGTCATTCGACGCGGAGCCGTCAACGCCGAGGCCGACGGAGACGCCGCGCTTGGTCATCTTGCAGATGGGCGCGATGCCGGAAGCTAGGCGCATATTGGAGCATGGGCAATGCGCGACGCCGGTGCCGGTGCGGGCGAAGAGGTCGATGCCGTGGTCGTCGAGTTGGACGCAGTGCGCGTGCCAGACGTCGCGGCCGACCCAGCCGAGTTCTTCGGCGTATTCGGCGGGTGTGCGATTGAATTTCTCGCGCGAGTAGGCGACGTCATTGGCGTTTTCGGCGAGGTGCGTGTGCAAGGAAACGCCGTGGGTGCGAGCGAGCACGGCCGATTCGCGCATGAGATCCCGACTGACAGAAAACGGCGAACACGGGGCGACTACGATGCGCTGCATCGCGTAGCGGGAGGCGTCGTGGTGGGTCTCGATGAGGCGTTGGGTGTCGCGGAGGATAGAGGCTTCGTTTTCGACCAAGCTATCGGGGGGGAGGCCGCCGGCGCTACGTCCGACGCTCATACTGCCCCGGCTGGCGTGGAAACGCAGGCCGATGCGAGCGGCCGATTCGATGGTGTCGTCGAGGCGCGCGCCGTTGGGGTAGAGATAGAGGTGATCGGAAGAGGTGGTGCAGCCCGACAGAATGAGTTCTGCCATCGCGGTGAGGGCCGAGACGCGGATCATTTCGGGCGTGAGCCGGGCCCAGATGGGGTAAAGGGTTTCGAGCCAGCCGAAGAGTTCCACATCCTGCGCGGCAGGGACGGCGCGGGTTAGGCTCTGATACATGTGGTGATGCGTGTTGATCAGGCCGGGGAGCACAATGTGACCGCGAAGGTCGAGGATTTCGTCGGCGGTGGCAGGTAGCGTCGCGGTGGGGCCGACGGCCACGATGCGGTTGTCCTCGATGTAGAGGCCGGCGTCGCGGAGCTCGCGGCGGGCGTCGTCCATGGTGACGAGGACCGCCGCGTTTTTTACGAGGAGAGTTTTAGGACGCATGGGTGGTGGCGAGCGTAGCGAGTTGCGCGAAATAGTTTTGCTTAGTGGCGGCGGAGAGATCGGCGACCTCAAAGCCGTTGCGGGCGATTTGGATCAACGTGGCGCGGCTGAGGCCTGCTTCCGTGGCGAGGGCGAAGTAGTCGTCGTTGAGCTGATTGCCGAAAAGCATGGGGTCATCGGTGCTGACCGTGCAGCGAATGCCGGCGTCGAGAAAACGCTGGATCGGGTGCTCGCGCATCGACGGCACGGCGCGGAGTTTGACGTTACTGATCGGCGTCATGTCGAGGGTGACATCGCGTTCGCGGAGTAGGGCGAGCGTGGCGGGATCATTAAGGGCGCCGAGGCCGTGTTGGACGCGGCGGGTGCCAAGAAATTCGACGGCGCGACGAACATCGGAGGCGGGCGAGAATTCGCCGGCGTGAGCCTTAGTGGTTTTGCCGAGCGCACGCACCCGCGACCAGACCTCGGCGCTCCAGGGTTGAAATTCGGGGCTTTCAAAGCCGTGCAAATCGACGCCAGCGACCTCGTCCCAAGTGATGGCCTCATCGACCACGCGCGCGAGCGGGCCGGCGTAGTGATCGCGAAACATCCCAAGATACAGCCGCAGCTCCAGGCCGGCGGGTTTAGCCGCGTGAATCGCCCGGGCGATCTCGCGCAATGGCGTCGCGCCGATACGCTCGGCGGTCCCGAGATGGAAACTGCATTCGAGATAAACGCAGTTTTGCGCGATGACATTGGCGAAGACACGGCGGCAGCTCTCGTAATAATTTTCCGGTGAGACGAACCACTTGAAAAAACAGGAATCGAACTGCTCTTGAAATAGCGCGAAACCGTCGAAGCGGTAATCTGGGTGCCAATACGGCGGAGGCGAGGCGAACGCGACCGGGTCGATGCGACGCGCGAGTTCGATGGGCAAGGAGCCCTCAATATGCAGGTGCGTCTCGGTCTTGGGGAGGTTCGCGATGAAGGCGCGCAGCTCGGCAGCGGAAGTCATGGGAAGAGTTTCATTGATGAACGGGGCGTCCGGCGCAAGCTACGGGCACTTTCTCTGCTTAGTGTGCTGCTCATCATCAAGATGTAGTATCTAGGGGCGGGGGTAAAGTTCGTGTGCGGCCGCGGGTTTGTGATTGTCGGATTATTGGATTCGTGGCGATTCTCTACCTTAACACGGTGAGCGCTCTGCCCGTGCTTGTGCAGTGGCCTCGGGAGTAGCGCCGGCTGGCGGTTTGTTTTCGGCGACGAATTACGCTTTGGGCTACGCGGGGATGGGCGTGGTGTTGCTGTTGGCGCGGGGGTTTACCGAGTCGAAGCCTAAAGCCCCGTCACCGGCGCCTTGTGCAGGGCCGGCGGAGCGGAATAGGAGTTTTGAAATTCCCGTTGACGCTGTCCGTTGGCGCCCTTTGCTCTGGCCCTTCGTAGAGACGGCAAGATAGCTCAGTTGGTAGAGCAGTTGACTGAAAATCAACGTGTCCCCGGTTCGATTCCGGGTCTTGCCACCACTTTGACCCCGAAGATTTTAAATAAGTCTTCGGGGTTCTTTTTGCCTGCTTTGGACCACTCTGTGCCGGGCCTAGGCGCGGTGATTGGAGGAGCGCCGGGTGGGCTAGAAACCAGTGCCGGTGTTTCCAATGCGTTGTTTTTCACTGGCAAATTTGGTGTTTTGAGTAAGGTGATTGCGCATCGCCCTCGTTTGGCGATGGCACCTTCATCTTCATTAACCCATTCCAATTATGAGTCTTCCTCTCACGCTCGCCCTCCTTGGTAAAAGTTCATTCCTGCCGTCTTGGGTCTTCATGGTCTTGCTCGTGCTGGTCATGATTTTCTCCGTATATGCGCAGATCCGGGTTTCGACCGTTTATAACAAAAACGCCCAGATCCCATCCCGGGGTCGCATCACCGGGCGCGAAGCCGCCGAGGCCGTCATGGCGCGCGCCGGTATCACCGATGTCGAGATTGCGGCCACCGAAGGGCACCTCACAGATCACTACGATCCGATTAACAAGCGTTTGGTGCTTTCAGAAGAAAACTACAACGGCACGAGCCTCGCCGCCCTCGGCGTCGCTGCGCACGAAGCCGGCCACGCCATCCAGCACAAAATCGGCTACTCCATGTTACATTTCCGTATGGCCTTGGTGCCAGCGACGAACTTTGTGTCACGGGCCTTGCCGATTGTCATGTTTGCGGGGTTTTTCATGGCGCGCGGGCTTTCCGGCATGTTGCTCGATATTGCGATCCTGTGCTACGCGGTGTTGACGGTGTTTCAATTAGTGACCCTTCCCGTTGAATTCGACGCCAGTCGCCGGGCCAAGGTTGAGCTGGTGGGCCTAGGTATTGTTGACCGCGATGAAATGCCCGGCGTGACCGCGACCCTCAACGCCGCCGCCCTGACATACGTGGCGGCCTTCGTGAGCTCGCTGCTCTATTTGCTCTATTTGCTCAATTCGAGACGGGAGTAATTTGTTTCTCGGCGGTTTTAGTCCAGTGAATAACGAGGTTCGTGACGCTCTACGTCATTAACTGCTTCAAATAGTCCGCGTTTACCGCGGTATTAGCCATAGTTAGTAAAAAGCCGACTCCAATGAGTCGGCTTTTTGTTGGGCTAAATCTTTGTAAACTGGCGGAGTAGACGCGATTTCAACAAGAACGAATGTGGCGCTAATAACCGCGGACTGATCGGCTCCAAGCAGCCAGATCGCGATACTTTCGAGCACTCCGACGACGCCCGGTTTCCGCGCTTAAGAGGCAATCGGACGCGGCGTTCCGTAGGGCAGAGGCGGTGACGGCGTTTATTTTCGCGCGGCCCAGAGTTCGGCGATGGGCACGGCGAACATTTGGTGGCCGAAAGACAAGGCCGAGTCGCCATCGTAGAGGACGATTCCGCAGCGAAACGCCGCGCCTGTCGCATCTCGTAGTCGATTGAGCCCGCGAAAGTCACTCTCGCTTACGGTGGATGACGCCTTGACCTCAACGCCGCTGATCAGGCGACCGTCGCGCTCTAGCACAATATCAACCTCCAGTTGGTCCTTGTCCCGATAATGGAAAAATCGATGGCTTCCGTCAGTCCAGGAGGACTGGTGACGCAGTTCCTGATAGACGAAGGTCTCCAACAGTTGGCCAAAGAGCGGACGGTTTTCCTTCAACGTGGCAACATCGGCTCCGAGCAAGGCTGCGACGAGGCCAGTGTCGGCGAGGTGCAATTTTGGCGTCTTGATGAGCCGGCTTAACCGATTGTAGTGCCACGGCGGCAGGATATCGATTAGGAAAACCTGTTCGAGCAACGTCAGGTATTCGCGGATCGTGGGTCGGCTGAGCTCAAAAGGTCCCGCAAGTTCGCTTGCATTGAAGAGTCGGGAGGTCTGACCGGCGGCCAGTTCCAGCAGCTTTGGCAGCACGTCGAGGGATCGGATGCGCGTCAGCTCGCGTAGGTCGCGTTGGGTGATCGCGGTGACATACTGCAGATGCCACTCTCGCCGCCGTCGCTCGGTAGTGCGGGCCACGGCAGCTGGAAATCCCCCGCCCGCGACGCGCTGCAGCAAGGCATCGCCCAGCCTGCCGCCCGTCGTAATCGGAAATTTTCCGCCAAAGAGTCTGTCATTGACCTCCTCCCGGCCCTGAAGGGCCGGGATTCCCTTAAGCAG
>RGAX01000095.1 GCA_009919985.1 Opitutaceae bacterium | reverse complement strand
GCGATTGTGCCGAGGTTTTCGACAAGCTCGGCGCGGGTCATGCCGATGCCAAAATCTTCAATCGTGAGGGTTTTAGCTTTGTCGTCGGTGGTGACGTTGATTGCGAGTTCGGCTTTATCGTCGAAAATGTCTTTTTCCGTGATCTGCGTGTGGCGGAGTTTCTCGAGCGCGTCGGAGGCGTTGGAAACTAATTCGCGGACGAAAATTTCTTTCTCCGTGTAGAGCGAATGGATGACGATATCGAGGAGCTGTTTAATCTCGGCTTGGAACTCGAATTTTTGCGGAGCGGGCGTGGACATAATTAAGGTTATGGTAGTTTAAAAGGTGGTGGTGGGAAGCGTTGAAAACAAAACGAGCCCGCTATTTTAGCGGGCTCGGGAAAAAATCAAGCGACTCGTGAACTATTTTGGAGTTAAAGTTTTCAACGCAGTGAGCGTAACCGGGCCAATTAGGCCGGAAGGCTGGAGCGGCCAACCGCTGGCCTCGAAGGGTTGGTAGTTGATGTTTACGATGTTGGAGTCACGCATGATTTTCCAGGGTAGCTTGCGCTGGTCCATGTCGCGGATGCGATTGGCGGCGAGGTTGGTCACGTCGAGCTCTAGTACGTTGCGGCCGGGTTGAAGAAATCCGCCAACGCGCACGCGAAATGGCAGGCTCCAAGCGGTGGTGACGGGACGGCCATTCAGGAGGACGCGGGCGGATTCACGGACATCGCCTAGGTCGAGGAGCCAGTCATCGGCAGCGGTCGTGGGAGCGGTGAATTCGAGGCGGTAACGTGCGGTACCGCCGAAGCGTTGGGCTTCGATACCGCCGAGCGAGGTCCACGATTGGAGCGAGTCAGTCTCGAGGGCGGGTGGAAGTTCGGGGCCTCCTTTTAAAAAGGTGATTTTCCAGGTGCCGCTAAGGGTGATGGGTGTGCTGGCGGGTTGGCGGTAAGGCCAGTCGGCGCCGGGGGCAGTTTGGGGCGAAGTGCGTAGCACGAGAGATTCTCCTGGAGCGAGTTGGAGATAGACGCTCTGACCGCGGAGGGCGGCGCGGCCTTGTTGGTCGTTTAATGGATTGAGGAGGCTGACGGTGGCGACAGGTACGCCCAATTTTACCCAACCCTCGAAGGTTTGGGCACCGAGGTTGGCGATGAAGTAGTCGTGGGCGCCAGGGCCGGAGGAACGCCGAATGAAATTAAGGCCGAGCTCGGAGAAGGCTTCGCGGCGCACGTGCGGGGCGAGTGCGGCGAGCACCTCGGCGTTGACGGTGATGTTGGGACGAAGTTGCGCGAGCGCGGTTTGGAACGTGGCTCGACGCTCGGCTAGGCGGCCGAAGCCTGGGACATCTTCGGGAAGTTTCTCGAAAATGATTTTTGCACCGTTGGCGGCAAGAGCGGCGAGTTTCTGAGCGGTGGCGACGGGCATGCGGCGAGTCGCAGGGACCACAAGGACGCGGTAACGGGTGTTGCCTGCCGTAAGGAGCGCGCCGGCATCGGGGAGAGTTTGCAGAAGTTGTGCGTCGGAAATGTAGTCGAAGGTATAGCCCTGAGCCATGAGGGCGCGGGCGATTTTGCCGACGGGTTGGTCGGGGAGCCATTTGACGTGGTGAACGGTGAACGTTTTGACGGTGCCGACTTCGTCGTCGAGGAGGTCGTCAAAAGGCCAGTAAAGCAGGATATCGTTGTCGGGTTGGCCTCGTTGAAGAATGGATTGGACGCGGGCGACGTAGCGGTTGAGGGCACTGAAATCCTCCCACCACGTGTTGTTGGGATTGAATTGCGTGGCGGCGTAGAAAAGCCAGCCGGGCCAGGGGGCATCTTGAGGGGAGTAAACGGCACCGTGGTAAAAGATGTGGTTGATGCCGTCGGTAAAAATGCGGTCCAGCTCGGGCTTCACGAAGGCGAGGGATTCTTTCCAGTGATCGCGCAGCCACGTGGCTGATTCGCTGGAGGCGAGCGGGTGGCCGGCGACGTGGGAGGCAGAGGAGGCGAGGCGGACGACGAGGGATTCGGGGAGGTCTTGGTTATTGCGGGCGATGTCGGCGGCTTCGCGCCGCAGGCCGGGGATGGGAAACGGGGTAGAACCGAAAATTTCGGTTTCAGCGATGTCGGCATTGGCGTAGAGATCGAGGAGATTACCGGGGGCTCCGTGGCTTTGGTTGCGCACGATGTAGCCGTGATCGTGCGACCATTTTACCCAGGTGCGCAGGTAGTTGAGATGGAGCTGGGCTAGAGCCTCACGGTAGTCGCTCTTGATGCGCCCGAGGGTTTCTTGATCGAGTTTCGTGATATCAGAGGAGGAGCGCGCGAGGAGCGCGGGGGCGTAGTCTTGAATATCGTAGCCGTGCATCTGGAGAAAAAACTCGGGGAGCTGGGCGGTCCAGTTGGCGCCGTAGTATTCGAAAGAGTCGTGGAACTGGCCGCGAACGAGGCCGGGCGGGAGTTTGTTGGCGGTGAAGGATTGATCGAATTTGGATAAATAACGGGTCACAGCTTCAGGCGAGTACGGGTCAAGGACCAGACCCTCGCCGCCAGGGGCAGGGCGCTTCACGGCTTGCCGATTGGGCTCGCCGACGATTTTACCGTTTTTGAGGACGGCTTTGGTGTTGGCGTCGGCGGGGGTGACGGATGGGCCGCCGAAGGGCCATCCGGTGCCAGTCGCCATGTCGAGGCCGAGGTTGAGGCGCTGGGCTTCACGACCCGTGTGTTCGAGCATCGTGACCCATTGTGGCGATAGGTAATCAATGTAGCGCGCTTCGTAACCCTTAGCGCCATAGATGGGGGTGACTTCGACGCCACCGAGGCCGGCGGCGGCGAACTGTTCGAGTTGGCGTGTGAGGTTGGGCCGGTCCACGGCGCTGCCGGGCCACCACCAGCGTGTCCACGGCTTGTTGTCGCGGGTAATCTCGGGCCAGCCGAGTGCTGGGGTTTCGGCGGCGGGCAGCGCGGTGCCGAGCGCGAGAAATAATAATGCGACGCAGGAGCGGGGTGAGAGGCGCATGAAGTCGGAGGGTATATCTAAGCGTAGAACGGGCAAACGGACCTGAATCGGACAGTGGGAGAAATCGCGCCGCTCGAACCGAGGTGGACCGGGCTTGAGCGTTGCGAAACGAGTTTAGTTTTTCTCGCCCCAGATTTTGGGAACCTGAAAACTAGGATCGCGGGGTTGAACTTTCGGCGTAACAGCCTGGGCCGCAAAGGTCGCGTAGCGGGCGCGGAGTTCAGCGACTTTGGAGCGCTGGGTGGCGGCGAGATTGTTTTTTTCGTAGGGGTCTTGGGCGAGGTTGAATAACTCCACCGAGTCTTCGGCTGATTTTTTCTTCTTGGATTTTTTGGTCGCGGAGGGGGTGGGATTTTCGGCGTCCTCGCTGTCGTTCGCGCTGCCGTTGAGGACGAGTTTCCAGTCGCCCATGCGGATGGCGCCGCTAGTGGGCGTCGTGTTGAGCAAAATTGCTTCGTGTGGGGAAGGAGCGCCCTCAGCGATGCTGGACCAGGCGTCGCGTCCATCGAGCGGCAGTTTTTGCTCGAGTGAAGCGCCTGCGAGATGGGCGAGCGTCGGGTACCAATCGACCATGTGTAGCGGCGCATCAACGGTGCTTCCGGGTTTGATGTGGCCGTCCCACGTCGCGAAGGCGCAGACGCGCACGCCGCCTTCGTAGAGCGTGCCTTTGCCGGCGCGGAGCGGGCCGTTGCTGGTGACGCGGCCGGGCGAGGGGCCACCGTTGTCGCTGGACCAGACTATGAGGGTATTTTGGCGGAGGCCTTTGGCTTCAAGGGCGGCTACAATTTGCCCGACGGCTTCGTCTTCCGCGGCGACCATACCGGCGTAGGTTCGGCGTGGTTCGGGGAGCGCTGCGTAGGATTTTTTGTACTGTTCTGGGACTTGGTGAGGCGCGTGAACGGCGTTGAATGGCACGTAAAGAAACAGGGGTTGATCGGCGGGTTTTTCCTGAATCAAGCGAACGGCTTCGCGGGCGATTAAGTGGGTCGAGTAACCTTCGTCGTGGTTGACGCGGTCATCGCGGTGCCAATCAAAACCTCCGTCTCGCTCGTGGGTATAGTAGTCGATGTTACCGTTATAGTGGCCGTATTGGTGTTCGAATCCACGGCGGGTCGGCAGGTACGCAGGATCGAAGTGACCGAGGTGCCATTTGCCCGTGATAGCAGTGGAGTATCCGGCGGCTTTGAGCATCTGTGGCAAGGTGCGTTCCTCAAGTGGCAGGCCGTACTGGGACCAAGGCCGGACGACGCCTACTTGCAGGCCGTGGCGCATCGGATAACGCCCAGTGAGGAAGGCTGCGCGAGTCGGAGAACACACTGGTTGAACGTAAAATTGCTCGAGTTTGGCGCCGGAGGCGGCGAGTCGATCTAGGTGTGGGGTCTTGATTTCAGTGCTGTGCCAGCCGACGTCGGCCCAGCCGTGGTCGTCGGAGAGAATAAAAACAATGTTTGGGCGCGGGGCGGTGGTTTGAGTCGTGGGCGCGGGCGCGGCGATACTTGGCGCTAGGGCGGTGGTGAGTAACAGGAAAAAAGCGACGGGCGATTTCATGGGCATAAGGGGTATATAAAAACGTCGCTTGATTCCCGTCGAACCATGGCGGCGGGGTAACCCGGCTGCGCTTAGCCGCCGAGGTAGGTGGCTTTGAGCTGCGGGTCTGATCGGAGTTTTTTGCTCTCGCCGGCCATCACGATACTGCCGGTCTCTAGGACGTAGGCTTGTTGGCTGACTTCGAGGGCGAGGTTGGCGTTTTGCTCGACCAGTAAAATCGTGATACCGTGGCTTTGGTTAATCTCCACGATTTTCTCGAAGATGGTGCTGATGAGGCGTGGGGCGATGCCAAGAGAGGGCTCATCGAGCATGAGGAATTTTGGGTTGCCCATGAGGGCGCGGCCGATGGCGAGCATCTGTTGTTCTCCGCCCGAGAGGGTGCCGGCGGTCTGCTTCAGGCGCTCTTTCATGCGTGGGAAAACGCTGAAGACGTAGTCGCGATTTTTAGCGATCAGGGCTTTGTCAGAGAGGAGGTAAGCGCCCATCGACAGGTTTTCATCCACGGTGAGATTGGAGAATACCATACGACCCTCGGGTACATGGCTGAGGCCGCGGGCGACGATCTGGTGCGCCGGGAGTGCGGTGATGTCTTCGCCGAGGAATTCGACTTTACCGATCTTGGCGCGGAGTAGACCGGAGATGGTGCGCAACGTGGTGGTTTTACCCGCGCCGTTGCCACCGATCAGTGTGACAATCGCGCCTGCGGGAATGGAAAACGAGATGCCGCGCAAAGCGCTGATCGAGCCGTAGCTGACGTGAAGATCGGTGACGGTGAGCATGCTCAGTGGTGCGAGAGGGCGGTTTGGTGGTCTTCGCCCAAGTAGGCTTCGATGACTTTCGGGTCGCGCTGGATTTGGGCTGGGTTGCCCTCGGCGATTTTCACGCCGTAGTCGAGGACGGCGATGCGTTGGCAGACCCCCATGACGACTTTCATTGAATGCTCCACGAGTAAGATCGAGAGATTAAATTGTTTTTGGACCTGCTGGATTAAGCGAACCAGTTCGACCTTCTCGGTTGGGTTCATGCCGGCGGCGGGTTCGTCGAGCAGAAGCAGTTTCGGTTTCGTGGCGAGGCAGCGGACGATCTCGAGGCGGCGTTGTTCGCCGTAGGGCAGGCTCTTGGCGGGGGCGTCGCGGAAACGGCGCAGATTGAAGATATCGAGGAGTTCTTCGGCGCGGCGTGTGATTGCAGCTTCGTCGGCGCGGAAGGTAGCGCCGCGGATGAGTGCCTGCACAGGGCTCGTGCCGCGATGCAGGTTACAGGCGACGCGGACGTTGTCGAAGACGCTCAGGCTACCGAAGAGCCGGATATTTTGAAACGTGCGCGCAATACCCAAAGAGACGATTTCGTTGACGCGCAGACCGGCGAGGGGCGTGCCGTTGAACGTGATGACTCCGTCCGTGGGTTGGTAGACGCCCGTCATGAGGTTGAAGACGGTGGTTTTGCCGGCGCCGTTGGGGCCGATGAGGCCGACGAGTTCGTTGTCACCGACGGTGAGATCGACGGCGTTGACGGCAGTAAGGCCGCCGAAGCGAATCGTGGCGCGGTCGAGTTGGAGGAGCGGGGCGGACATCAAAGTTTCGCCTTTCCAAATTTGAAGTTAAATAAGCCCTGCGGCCGCGCGAGCATGAGTACGATGAGCATCAATGAATAGATGATCATGCGGTATTCTGCGATTGGGCGGAGTAGTTCGGGCAAAAGCGTGAGAAGAATCGCGGCGAGGATAACGCCGAGGGTGTTGCCCATGCCGCCAAGAATAACCATCACGACAATCTCGATGCTTTTGGTGAAATCAAACCCCGTGGGTGTGATCGTCATCTTAAAATGCCCGTAAAGTCCGCCTGCCGTGCCGGCGAAGAAGGCACCGATTACGAAGGCGACAATCTTGTAGCGCGTGGTGTTGAGTCCCACGGCTTCGGAGGCGATTTCATCATCGTGAGTGGCGAGGAAACCGCGGCCGTAGGTGGAATTCACGAGGCAGGTGACGACGAACACCGTGAGCCCTACTAATGCGAGTACCCAAAAAATTGTGGTGTAGGCGGGGATGCCGTTAAGTCCGAGGGCGCCGCCGAGGGGTTCGAAATTTTGGAAAATTACACGGATGATTTCTCCGAAGCCGAGCGTTACCAACGCAAGGTAATCGCCCTTTAGGCGTAGCGAGGGGACGCCGACGGCAAGGCCGGCGAGGGCGGCGGCGCAACCACCAGTGATTAACGCGGCTAGAAATAGACTGCCTTGTTGGAGCGCGGTGCCGCCGCTTTCTCCGAGCAAGCGCGGAGCGAGAAAAACACTGACCGCGGCGGCCATGTAGGCGCCGACGGACATGAAGCCGGCGTGACCAAGGGAGAATTGGCCCGTGTAGCCGTTTACCAGGTTGAGCGAGACGGCGAGGATGACGTTGATCCCGATGCCGGTGAGCACGTCGAGAAAGTACGGATCCATCCTGTCTGAAAAATGCGACAAGCCAAAAGCGCAGGCCAACGTTGCGAGGAGATAAAGATGCGGGCGGGGCATGGCGGGCTCAGACTTTCTCGATCGTGAATTTGCCGAGCAGGCCGGCAGGTTTGAAGAGCAGAATTACGATGAGAATCGCGAAGGCGATGGCGTCCTTGTAAGTGGAGAACTGGCTGCCGCCGATGAACGTCTCCACGGTCCCGAGGAGTAGGCCACCAAGGGCAGCGCCGGGGATGTTGCCGATGCCTCCGAGGATGGCGGCGACGAAGGCCTTGAGGCCGGGCATCACGCCCATCAGCGGGTCGATGGACGGGTAATTCATCGCGTATAAAATGCCGCCGGCCGCCGCGAGCGCGGATCCGAGGCCGAAGGTGAAGGAGATGACGACGTTGTTGTTTACGCCGACGAGTTGAGCGGCCTTGGGGTTGAGTGAAACGGCGCGCATGGCCGTACCGATCTTGGTTTTGAAGACGATGAGTTGGAGCGCGATCATGAGCAAAATCGCGACGCCGATCACAAAAACTTGGTTGCTCGAGATTGTGAGCGAACCGACGTGATAATTAGCCGTCGGAAAAATCTGCGGGAACGTGCGTGGGGCGGCGCCAAAGACGATCTGGCCGGTGTATTCGAGCAGCAGCGAGACGCCGATGGCCGTGATGAGGACGTTCAGCGTTGGGCCGTGGCGAAGCGGGCGGTAAACGACGCGCTCGATGAACATGCCGAGAAGTGCGCAACCGATCATGGCGCCGCTCAAGACGAGCAAGCCGCCCCAGAGCGTGCCTTCGGGGACGAGTTTCCCCAGGTAATAGCCGATGAAAGCGCCGACCATGAAGACATCGGAGTGGGCGAAATTGATGAAGCGGAGGACGCCATAAACCATCGTGTACCCGAGCGCGATGAGCGCGTAGATAGCGCCGAGGGAAAGGCCGTTGAGGAGTTGCTGGAGGAATTCAGACACTGAAAAAAAGGAGGTGAAGAGGCGCAGGTTACGGTTGGATCACTTGGACCAGATGATAGTCGCCGGAGTTGTAGCCAAGAATATAGGCAGGTTTCAACTGATCCCGGTTGGCATCAACATTGAGTGGGCCGCCGACGCCGCGTAGGCCGCGCGTGGTGGCGAGGGCGGTACGGATTTTTTCAGACTCGGTGGAGCCGGCTCGTTTGATGGCGTCGGTGAGCATGAGAACGGCGTCGTAGGCATCGGCTGCAGTGCCGCCGGGCATGCTTTGGAAACGCGTCTGATAGCGCTCGATAAAGCGGCGGGTTTCAGGTACGTCGGATTCGCTGGAGAAATTATTGCAATAGTAGGTGTCGCGCAGGGCGGGACCGCCGATGGCGAGGAGTTGGGGGCCTTCCCAGCCATCGCCGCCAAGGACGGGAAGGTTGAGGCCGAGTTCGCGGGCTTGGGCGACGATCAAGCCGGCCTCGGTGTAGTATCCAGGAACGAAGATGGCGTCGACTTGGGCGGCCTTGATGGCGGTGAGCTGGGCTTTGAAGTCGCGCTCGCCGGCGCTGTATTTTTGTTCGATGACGATCGGCGTTTGGTGCGCGGCGGCGTCGGCGGAAAAATATTTAGCGAGGCCAACGGCGTAGGCGTTAGTGACCTCGGTGAGCAAGGCGAGGCGTTTGGCGCCAAGTTTTTCGCGGGCGAAGCGCGACATGACGGTGCCTTGGAACGGGTCGATGAAGTGCGTGCGAAATATGAAGTTTCCGACTTGGGTGACTTTGGGATTGCTGCCGCCGCTAATCATGGGGATGCGGGCTTGTTGGCAGATCGGGGCGGCTTCTAGAGAGCGGCCGGAGGAGGCTTCGCCGAGGATAGCGACCACTTTATCGCGCGAGATGAGTTTGCGGACGGCGGTGACGGATTCGCCGGGCTTGGATTGATTGTCCTCGATGATCGCGTGGAGCGGTCGGCCGAGGACGCCGCCGGCGGCGTTGACGTCATCGACGGCCAGGCGCGTGGCTTTTTCGGCGGATTGACCCCAGACGGCTTCTTTGCCGGTGAGCGACGCGTACACGCCGATCTTGATCGGCTCGGGCGCGGACTCCGCGGCGGCAGCGGTCGTGAATGCGGCGGGCGCGAGGGCGGCGACGAAACTTAAACCTGCACTTTTAATTAAGCGCAGGTGGCGGAAAAATTGGAGGCCGGGGACGATCAAGGCGCGACGGTTTTCAGAAACTCGAGCTTGCCGTTTTTGATGGCGATGATCGCCGCGGGTTTGGAGGCGTCGCGGTTGGCATCAATGTTGGTAACACCGGTGACGCCGGCAAAATTCTTAGTGGCGGCGAGGGCATCGCGGAGTTTGGGGCCTTCGGTGGAGCCGGCGCGTTTGATGGCGTCGACGAGTACGTAGGCGGCGTCGTAGCCGAGTGCGGCGAAGGCGTCGGGATTTTCGTTGGCACCCCAGCGGGCCTTGAACTTTTTTACGAAAGCTTGAACGACGGAGTCTTGGTTTTCAGGGGAGAAGTGGGTGGAATAATAGCACCCGTTGAGGGCTTCGCCGCCGATTTCGAGGAGTTGGTCTGCGACCCAGCCATCACCGCCGAAGAAAGGCACGTTGATACCGAGGTCGCGGGCTTGGCGGGCGATGAGAGCGGCTTCGGTGTAGTAGCTCGGCACGAAGACCGCGTCGGCACCAGCGGCTTTGACGGCGGTGAGTTGTGCGCGGAAATCTTTGTCGCCCTCGGAGAAGTTTTTCTCTGAGACGATGATGCCACCGTTGGCGGTAAAGGTTTCTTTGAAGAATTTAGCGAGGCCTACGCTATAGGCGTTGGAGACGCTGGAGAGGACGGCGACTTTTTTGGCTTTGAGGTCGGTCTGGGCAAACTTGGCCATGACCGTGCCTTGAAAGGGATCGATGAAGCAGACGCGGAAGATGTAGTTGCCGGTTTGAGTGACTTTGGGGTTGGTCGCAGCGGGAGCGATCATGGGGATCTTGGCGGCTTGGGCGATCGGGGCCGCTTCAAGGGAACGGCCTGAGGCGACTTCACCAATGAGAGCGACGACCTTGTCGCGGGAAATAAGTTTTTTGACGGCGGTGGCGGATTCGCCGGGCTTGGTTTGGTTATCCTCGGTGATGAGTTCGAGTTTTTTGCCGAGGACGCCGCCGGCGGC
>RGAX01000094.1 GCA_009919985.1 Opitutaceae bacterium | reverse complement strand
TTTTAGCGCGCCGGCAAGAAGTCGGTGCTCATCGCTTGTTCGACAGTGACTTTATTTTTTGGCAGGACCCCGATCTCTTCGAGTTGCGCGATTTGGGTGGCGAAGCGTGGGGCTGCGAGCTGGCCCGTGTTGGCGGGACCGCCGTCGGCATCGCGGCCTGTGACAAGTTTTTCGTCGAGGATGAGTTGGCGCGAAGCTAAGGCGAATTCTTCGGTGAGGGCGGAATTTGTTTTTTTCATCGCTGCGTGAGCAGGGGCGGGATCGCCGGTGAGGTAATCGTTCCAGCCTTTAATGTAAGCGCGCATGAAGGCGCGGAGTTCCGTGGGGTGTTCACGTGCGAACTTACGATTGGTGAAAAGTACGGCGTAGGCGCGAAATCCAGCGTCCCAGGTGGAAAGAAAGCGGGGTTTGGCGCCCCCTGCTTTCACGATATGGTACGGTTCTGCAATGAAGTAGCCTTGTTGAATGGTGTCTTTTTCGCCGATGAAAGCGGCGACAGAAAAGCTTTGTGGGACGACGTTGACGGTGACGCCGTAGTGTTTTTTTAGGTATTTCAGAAAAGTCCAATCCGGGCGGGCGATAATGGTTTTGCCTTGGAGGTCTTCGAAGCGGTGGACTTTGCTGGCGGCGTTTACGAGCAGACCGGAGGGATCGTCTTGGAAGACGGCAGCCACCGAGAGCACGGGAAGGCCGGTGGCGATTTTTTGCAGAATGTCGGTGCTGTCACCTTGGCCGATTTGAGCTTGGCCGGTGGCGATTTTTTGGACGACGAAGGCGTTGGGTCCGCCAGGGACGATGGTGACGTCGAGCCCTTCGGCGGCAAAGAAGCCGCGCGCGGCGGCCTGGTAGATGCCACCGTGTTCGGGTTCGGCGACCCAGTCCAGTTGGACGGTTAGTTTATACAGGTTGGCTGTTTGGGCAGTGGCATCAGCGGAGCGAGCTGCTGTGGAAAATGAGAGGAGGGCGCAGATTAAGAGGACGAGTCTCATGGCGGCGGGGGGACAAAAGTGACGAGATCAGGTGTCGGCACGTTCGTAAGAATCGTGCCATTTATGGAGCGTCAACCAGCTAAGCGAGAGTACGCCTGCGACGAAGATAAAGCCGAGGGCGCAGCAGGCAGCGGCGGTGGCAAAGAGCGCGGGGTATTTGGCTTGGCTGCTGTAAATGATTGTCTGGAAACCAAGACCGCCGCCGTCACCGGCGGAGCTGCCGGCGGTGTAATCGCCAACCAAGGCGCCGATTGGGGCGAGGGTGGCAGCGATGCGCAGACCGGTAAAAAAATACGGGAGCGCCGCGGGGATACGCAGGCGGAGGATTTCTTGAAACTTGGTGGCGCGGTAGAGGCGGAATAGCTCAACGAGGTTACGATCGGTTGAGACGAGTCCTTGCGTTGTGTTCACGGCCAGGGGGAAGAAACAAATCAGAAACGTGATGATCGTGACGCTCTTGAGGCCGGGGCCGACCCAGAGGACCAAAATTGGCGCAAACACGATGATGGGCGTCATCTGCAGCAACATTAGGTAAGGATAAAACGTTACCCGTACGAGTGGTGAAAGGGAGAGTAGCAATGATAGGGTGAAGCTCACGGCGACCGCGGCGAGGAAACCGAGGGTGGCGCCGGCGGTAGTGTTGAGCGTCGCGCGCCAGAGTTCATCGCCATGCTCGCGGAACGCAGCGATTACTTCGGTGGGCGCGGGGAGCAGGAAACGGAAATCTTCGGACAGCGAGACACGGATAAAATGCCAGATCGCGATGAACAACGCGCCGGCCAGAGCGGGAAGGAGAAAGGAGAAGATTTTTTGACGAGGCATAGGAAGCGACACGCCCTAACCGGTGGTGATATCCTCGACGGAGCGGAGTAGTTGCGAGACCTCATCGACGAGACGGTGGTAGGCGGGATCGCGTCGGGTGGCAGGTGTGCGTGGGTAGGGTAGCTCGACGCGAATCTCGCGATGGAGCCGTCCGGGATTGGCGGACATGATGATAATACGATTCGCGAGGAAGACGGCTTCAGCGACTGAGTGAGTGACGAAGAAAGCGGTCCAACGGAGGCGTTCGCGGATCGCGAGGAGTTCTTCGTTCAGGTGATCGCGCGTCATTTCGTCGAGGGCGCCGAAAGGTTCATCGAGCAACAAAATTTGCGGCGAGAGGACGAGGGCGCGAGCAATGGAGACGCGCATTTTTTGGCCGCCAGAGAGTTGGCGTGGGTAATATTCGGATCGCGGCGTGAGGCCGACGAGCGCGAGCGCATCGCTAACGAGGGTGGTTCGCTGGGTCGATGGAACACGGCGCAGATCGAGAGGTAGCGCGACATTTTGGGCGACGGTGAGCCAGGGTAGTAACGTCGGTTCTTGAAAAACGTACGCTAGATCGTCGTGAGTCGAATCAGAGACCAAAGTGGGCGCTTGGGTGATAAAGTTGCTGGCGCTGGATTTTGAAAAAATGAGTTCGCCGCGGGTGACTGGGCTTAGGCCGGCGACGAGTTTTAATAGGGTCGATTTGCCGCAACCGCTGGGGCCGATCAATGCGATAAAATCCCCGCGCGCTGCCGTAAGACTAAAGTCGTCAACTATGACAGGGCCCTGACCGTAGCGTTTTTCGACCGAGCGAAATTCTATGGCTGTGGAGGAGCTAGCTAAAGGGTTAGTGGTGACGGCGAACGACACAAGTTGGACGAGATAGGAAGCTGGAAAGAAAGCCAGCTTGAGGTGGCGAATTCCGCGATCTTCGAGCTACATCTAACGATCGTGAGTGTCACCTAATAGGATTCGCTCATTTTAGGGTTTTGGATTTTTTGCTGTATGAAATTATCACGAGGATGAAGTGGCGAGGCTTCAGAAAGCTTGGAGGGCCCAGGGCAGTACGGGGCTTTGTGGGTTATTTACTACGATCTGGAGACCAGCGCTGTGGCCGTTGTCTAGGGCGACGGGAACGGTAAGCACGGGAAGGCCGCCGAGCGAGGCGGGGGCGGTAAGCGCGAGTAGACGGCTGCGTTGGGGCAGGGTGCATTCAGCTTTCGTCAGCGCGGGGCGATGCACGGCGGGTAGAATTAGAAAATCGAAGGTGAGAAAGTAACTCGTCCATGCGAGGCGCACGGCGGTGAGCATCGCATCGGCAGAGGCGACTTGGGCGGGAGTGAAATCATGGACGCGGTTAAGGCGGGTCCAGACGGTAGGATCGTAGCGGTCTTTATATTCGGTGGACCAGGCGGCGTGGACGGCCGAGGCTTCGAGAGCGACGACGATGTTGTAAGCATCGAGGGCGCCGGCGAAGCGACGGAGCAGTTCGGTGCGCGTGGTGTTGTCGGCGGGCGGGGCAAGGCGCGCCGCGGCCGCACGGCACGCAGAGGCAACTTCAGGGATGAGGCCGGGTATCTCAAGGTAGCAGCCGCGCGGGGTGCGGGTGCTGGTACCGAGGCCGATAAGGGCGCCGAGGGCGGTGCGCATATCTGCAGCATTAGAGGTAAACCAGCCGGCGGTATCGAAACTCGGTGCGAGTGGAAAGGCGTCGGCGATCCAGGGTTGGCGGGGAGCGCCGCGGAAACCATAGAGTCCACAAAAAGCAGCGGGAACGCGAATGGAGCCGCCTGTATCGGTGCCGAGCGCGAAAGGAACAACGCCTGCCGCGACGGCGGCGGCCGAACCGCTGCTGGAGCCGCCGGTGGTGCGGTCGGGGAAGCGCGGGTGCTCGACGTCACCGTAGTGTGGATTTTCTCCGGTTATACCGTAGGCGAATTCGTGGAGGTGCGTTTTACCGGCGAGGACTCCACCGGCGGCATTGACGGCGCTGATGAAAGCGGAGTCAGCAGAGGGTTCGGGGCGTACTTCGGGCAGAAACATGGAGCCGGCGTAGGTAGGAAAGCCAGCGACATCGAAGAGGTCTTTGGCGAGGTAGGGTACGCCGGCGAGCGGGGCACCGGCGGGGGCGCTGGCGAAGTGGGTGATGAGCTCGGCTTCCGTGGGAAGCAGTGCGAATACGGCGCGCTGTTGCGCGGGTGACAGAAGCGTAGTGGCGCGGCGGAGGAATTCGCGGGCGGCAGGGGCAGGGGCGAGGGATTGCCAGTCGCTGAAGTGCATAAGAAGTTAACTAACCGGATAAATTTTCTCGCGCGGGGCAAGGCGCGAACGCCATAACGCGGTATGGTTCGAGTTTTTGTCTCCGGCTGCTACGACATCGTCCACGCTGGCCACGTCCAATTTTTTCGCGAAGCGCGCGCGCTGGGTGACCACCTCACGGTGTGTTTCGCTTCGGCCGAAGTGTTGTGGTTTCACAAGAGCCGCAAGAGCTCGTTGCCGGATGAGCACAAGCGAGCGTTGATCGCGGCGCTGCGTCCCGTGGATGATGTGGTGATCGGCACTGGCTTAGAGGAGGGAATTGATTTCCGAGAGCATTTCCTGCGGCTGCGGCCGGATATTTTGGCGGTCACGGAGGACGACAAATGGGCGCATTTGAAGCGGGCGTTGTGCGAGGAAGTGGGCGCTAAATATGTGGTGATGGCGAAGACACCGCCGGATTTTGCACCGATTTCGACAAGCGAAATTGTGCGCTGGATCCGGGCGCCCCAAGTGGCGCCGTTGCGCGTAGATTTTGCAGGCGGTTGGCTCGATGTGCCACGGTTTGCTCGTGCGGGCGGATTTATTGTGAACTGCGCGATCTCGCCGACCGTGTCGTTGCGCGAATGGCCTTATCACCAAAACGCCGGACTGGGCGGAAGCGGGGCTTGGGCGCTGATTAACGGCAAAGATGGGGTGAACTCCGAGCTCGATCTTGGCGTGGGTTGGCAAGACCCTGCGGTAATTAACGAGACGGGGTTATGTGTATGGCGCAGTGGCCAACGGCCTGATCTGGAGTTGAAGAGCGATGGCGGGCTGTTGCGCGGGCGTATGGCGCTTTATTGGTCGGGTAAGCAACATAGTACACCGGGCGTCGTGAATCAGGAGCGCAATTACGACGCGATCGAGCGCGCGGGACGTACGGCGCGGGACGCAGTATGGACAGCTAGCTTTGAAGGTTTGGCGGATGCGGTGCGGCAATCGTACGCGGTTCAGCGCGCTGAACAGATGGATCCTTTGCCGGGAGATCCGGCTGCTCCCGCGCATATGGCGCTCGCGGCTTGCCGGCCGTTGGCTTGGAAGTATTGCGGCGGCGGTTTTGGCGGTTACGCGGTTTATCTTTTCGCGGATAGCGCAGGGCGCGATGCGGCATGCGCTCTGCCTCAATTCCGCCCGGTGGAGCCGTATGTGTCAGCGTGATCGGTCCGTAATTTTTTTACAGAGAAAATAAAAAACGCGCGTGGGTTACCCCGCGCGCGTTAAAATAGATAAGGCCTAATTTAGGTATCGGCGCCGGTGGCGCGGCCACCGTGTTTAATGGGCGTAGCGAACTTGTATTCGATGTCCCATGGGAAGTGGATCCACTTGTTTTGTTTAAATTCCTTCACGCAAGTGTCGACGATGGGGCGCCCGGAGGGCTTGGCGTAGAGCGTCGCGAAGTAGGCTTTAGGGAGTAGTTGTCGGACGACACGTGCGGTTTTTCCGGTATCGACGAGGTCATCGATGAGAAGGTAGCCGTCACCGTCGCCAGGAACGCCTTTGAGGACGTTGACCGAGCCTTGGATTTGGGCGGCGGTGTTGTTTTCGCCGCTGTCGTAACTGGTGACGCAGATGGTGTCGATGAGGCGAATCTCAAGTTCGCGCGCGACAAGGGCGGCGGGTACGAGTCCGCCACGGGTGATGGCGATGATGCCTTTCCATGTGCCGATGGCGTGCAGCA
This sequence comes from Opitutaceae bacterium, assembly GCA_009919985.1. Classification (GTDB taxonomy): domain Bacteria; phylum Verrucomicrobiota; class Verrucomicrobiia; order Opitutales; family Opitutaceae; genus Tous-C4FEB. The sequence continues at coordinate 4,333 of RGAX01000094.1, read as the reverse complement.
TTTCGGACAGATAGCGGGCGTCGCGGTGAAGTTCGACCCAGGAGATGATGATATCGTCGGCGTAGGGATTGCGTGACATGGCGTGAGATGGTGGAGGCAAGAAACCGGTGAATAAGGGCGTCAGTCGAAACGCGGAGCGGCAAGCGGAATTCCCAATTAAGTGAGCGGGCGATTTTTAAGATTAATTCATGCGTAGCATCCGCCAAGCGATGCCCAGCACGATGCGAAGATTTCGGGTAACTTGTTAATTGTAACGAGAGGATATTTCTCGAGCTAAGCATCAACTAAACCTGCCAATTTTATATGCACACGCGCCGTACTCGATTTATTTATTCAGCAGCCATCTTGCTCTCCATCGCGGCCGTTCAGGCTGCTAGTCCTTGGTCCGCTCGTTTTCGGGCCACGTATCTTGAGACGGCAGACAAGTCTTCGGCGTTTTCAGCCCTTGGTATTAATTTCGCCGAGAATGCGGTGAAAGTGAACGATAAGATTATTCCCGAGTTGGACCTGGATTATGCGTTCAATGATACGTGGTCGGCTGAGTTGGTGCTTACCATTCCGCAGACGCAGGACGTGACGCTCGCTGGGGTCGGCAAGCTTGGTTCGTTTAAACATCTGCCGCCGACCTTGCTGGGTAAATATCGCGCAAATGCAGGCGGCGCGATCCGGCCTTACTTCGGTGCGGGCGTGAATTTCACGTTGATATGGGGTAGCGATTTATCCGTAGCGGGCGTGCCGCTGGGTTTAGAAAATTACAGCATCGGTCTCGCCGGCCAAGCGGGCGTGGATGTCAAAGTCGATGAACGATGGAGCATGAATTTCGACGTGAAACGCGTGGCGCTACGTTCGGATGTTTCCGCTGGCCCGACTAAACTTACGGAGGCTCGTCTCGATCCTTGGCTCTTCGCCGTTGGCGCAAGCTACGCATTCTGATCGGTCACCGGTAACTAGCTGAAAACGCCGGCCCGTGGGGGGTCGGCGTTTTTTGCGAGCGCAGCAAGTGCACTGATTGCGAGCGCCGCGTTTTAGCGGGATGAAATTTTCCTTAACTGCGCGAGTAGCCAGCTCGCGGCATGATCTACCGGCGTCGGCTGCATAGGTTGCTTAAGTTGGCCATGATCCGCGCCGGGTAAAATGATCAGCTCGTGCGGTACGCCGGCGCCGGTGAGCGCGCGATCAAGTGCCTGAGCTTGGCGAACGTCCACGAGCTCATCGCTGTCGCCGTGATAGATCAACATGGGTGCGTCGTCTTTGGTTACGTGGTTGATCGTCGAGGCTTCGCGGTAGGTGGCGAAAATTGGGTGATCAGGCGTTTCAAACATGATCGTGCGACCGGTCAACGTGGACAACATGCCTGCGAGCGCCGGACGCTCTTCGCGGTAGGCGAGCAAATCATGCAGGCCCGAGATTGCGACGGCGGCTTGGATGCGGCTCGACTGGCGGTTTATGGGGTCGGCGGCTTTGGAGTCTGCGACGTCGTCGGAGACGGCGAGAAACGTCGTCATGGTGGCGCCCGAGGAGTGACCCAGCCCGCCGATAGCGGCGGGATTGATGCGGTAGTCTTGAGCGTGAGCTCGGATCCACTGAACGGCGCGTTGGCAGTCGCGCACCATGGTTTTCCAAGTGTGGGCGGGGGCGAGACGGTGGTTAATCGTGAAAACGGTAAAACCCATATCGAGTGCTGGGCTGAAGGCGTGGCTCTTGCCGCCGAAGAGCGGAGGAAAAATCCCAGCGTCAACGAGGTGGCGGTTGAGCTCTTTGAGGGGAACGTCGTTGTACTCGCCGCTGGCGGTAAAACCGGTGCCCATGATGAAAATGAGCGCGTAGCCGTTGGATGTGGCGGGGCGGTAAACATCGAGCAAAAGTGCGGAGCCATGGTCCATGCCGTAGACGACGTTGCGTTCGCTCGGGTCCACAAACGTATATTTAGCAGTGGGTGTGGCGTCGGCACCAGAAACGGCGAGCGTGAACACCGCGTTGGCGATGAGAGCGAGAGCCCAGAGCCTTGCCCGGATAATCAAGTTACGGATCATAATAGTGATCAGCAGCAATCGCGCCGTAAGGGGCGAGAGGGAAAACGACCTCAGGCGCGGAGAAGTTCGCGCAAATCGGCGAGCGAGAGTTTGGCTGCGGCGGCGTCGCTCGCTTCAAAGACATCGGCGAGTAATGCGCGTTTTTCGGCTTGGAGGGCGAGGACTTTTTCTTCGACGGTACCAGCGCAGATGAGTTTGTAGCTGGTGACAGTACGCGTTTGGCCGATGCGGTGGGCGCGGTCGGTGGCTTGAGCCTCGGCGGCAGGATTCCACCACGGATCGAAGTGGATGACGGTGTCGGCACCCGTGAGGTTGAGGCCGGTGCCGCCTGCTTTCAGCGAGAGCAAAAAGAGCGGAACGTTGGTATCGGATTGAAACCGATCGACCTCGGCTTGACGTGCACGCGTGGGCATCGAGCCGTCGAGGTAACAATGCGCGATATCTTGGGCGGTGAGCTCTTCACGCAGGAGCGCAAGCAGCGAGGTAAATTGGGAGAATACGAGGACGCGGTGGCCGTCGTCGATGGCTTCAGCGAGAAGTTCGGTGAACGCTTCGAGTTTTGCTGAAGCAATCGGTTTAGCGGAAGGCGCTGGCCCGCTCTTAGAATCTTCGTTGGTAGATTTTTGGACGAGTCGCGGGTCGCAGCAGATCTGGCGTAGGCGAAGGAGTTGGGTGAGCGCGGCAAATTGGAGTCGGCCTTCGCTGGCGCCGGTGGCGGCGAGATCGAGTAATTGGCGTTCGGAGGATTCTTGGGTATCGCGGTAGAGTTTGGCCTGCGCGGGCGTAAGATCGCACCAGACGACTTGCTCAATTTTTTCGGGAAGTTCGGGGGCGACCGCGGTTTTAGTGCGGCGCAGAATGTAGGGCGCGGTTTGAGCGCGCAGACGTTCGTCGAACCACGTGCGCTCGTCCCCGCGGATGCCCGCGGGCACGCGCGTGAGGTAGCCGGGGAGAAGGAATTCGAAGAGTGAGCGGAGGTCGTCGAGGGAGTTTTCGAGGGGCGTGCCGGTGAGCAGAAATCGGCTGCGTGCGCGTAGGGCGCGGAGAGCAGCGGCGTTTTGCGAGCGGCGGTTTTTTATGTGTTGGGCTTCGTCGGCGATGACGATGGCAAGATCGACCGAGGTAAAAAGTTCTTGGTCACGGGTCAGGGTGCCGTAGCTGGTGATAATCAGATCGTAGGCGAAAAAATCGGAGGCGGTGGCAAGTCGTTGGTCGCCGTGGTGAACGAAGACTCTGAGCTCGGGCGCGAAGCGGACGGTCTCGCGCCGCCAATTTTCGAGGAGGGAAGCGGGTGCGATGACGACGGAGGCTGCGATTTTTTTAGCACCCAGAGTGGACGAGTTGAGTGCGGGTGCTCGGCGGCGGCCGGTGGGGTCGGCGGTCGGCGCGCTGGCAAAACTCGGTGTCGATGGCGAGAGGGTGTTGGCTTGTACGGCGGTGAGCAGAGCGAGGGCTTGGAAAGTTTTACCGAGGCCCATTTCATCTGCGAGAATGCCGCCGAGTTCGGCGCGATGGAGGTGCCAGAGCCAGGCGACACCGAGGCGTTGATAAGGGCGGAGCAGGGCTTCTAGGGCCTGGGAGAGCGGAGCAGGGGCGAGGCTGGTGAGTTGGCGGAGTGCGGCGCTGCGAATTTTCCAGGTTTCGGGTGGCACCCAGCCAGGGGAGAGTTCTTCGATGATGGCTTCGGCTTCGGCGACTCGAGCGGCGCTGACGCGTTGGGCGCGGCGGGGGGCGATTGGTGCGGTCGGATCGCCGGCAAGCGCACGCTGTGCTGTGGCAAGTTTTTCGAGTTGGGCGGGGGCTATGAGATAGACTTGGCCGCCGGCTTCGAGGTAGCGCCGGTTGGTGGCGATCGCCTCGCGAAGTGTGGCTTCGTCGGCGGGGCCGGCTTTGAGGCCAAGGGTGAGGGCGTAGCCACCTGATGTTTCGGTGGCTTCGGCGGTGATCTCGGCCGAGCGCAGGCGAGCTGTATGTTGCTCGAAGTTTTCCGTGAAGTCGGCGTCTAAACCGGTGCGGAGGCGTTCGCCTTGGGCAGCTAGGAAATTTAGCGTTTTATGGCGGTCGCGTAGCCACCACTTGCGCGAGGAGGGATCGAGAGTGAAACCGGAGGTTTTAAGCAGTTCGAGGGCCCGGGCGTACTGCGGGTGCTCGGGCGAGGGCAGGGTGATGGCTAGAAAGTTTTCCGAGCCGTCGACGATCAGGCCTTGGGGCGCACCAGTATTTTTTAGTGGAAGGGATCGAGAGGCGAGCGAGGTTGCCGGCTTGGTCGGGGTGGCGGGTGGCGGCGGCGAGCCGAGGAG
>RGAX01000093.1 GCA_009919985.1 Opitutaceae bacterium | reverse complement strand
GCCGTCGGAGCCCCCGCGCCAATCACCGCTTTGCTCCTGTCTGAGCGTTTTGGCGGCACCCAACAACTCGCCGGCTCCCAAGAATTCAACGCCGTGTTTGAACTCGAACAACCCGTCGTCGACGCGCTTTGGTCACTCACCTACCGCGCTGATCCTGGACCCGCGCTGGCCCCTGCGGCCCTTAAAAAATAAGCGGCCCCAAAAGGTCGCAAACGCTCGCCGTCTTTTCCGCTCTCGATGCACCGTTTCTTCCAACCTTGCTGGCAAGCCACGCGCCTGTGCGCGCAAGCCTTGCTCACACTCGGTTGCTGGACGCTCTGGCTGCTGCTGCTTGTCTGCCTCGGCTTTCAAATCCACGTCCTCACTAGCAGCGAACTTGAGCTCCCTCGGCCTCTGCTGAGCGCCATCGAAACGCGCCTCGCCAACTCGGGTGTGAGCACCACCTTCGGCCGCACGACCTTCGACCCCTCAGGCCGACTCTTGGTCGAAGACGTCGTCTGCCATCTGCCCACTTACCCTGATCCGATCTTCACCGCCCGCGCCCTCTACGTGCGCCTCGACCCCTGGGCCCTCTTGATCGGCCGCGCCGAAGAACTCGAACTCCACGCCACCGGCGTCACCCTGCTACTGCCTGCGATGCTCTCACCCTCGGGTCGCTCCGAACAACTTGTCCGCAATCTAGACGCCACTTTCCTGCCCGCCTCTGATAAAGTCGCGATCCCGCACCTGACCTTCGAACTCGGCACCCTCCGCGTCAGCGCTCACGGCACGCTCCCCCTTCCGCCCCACCGCCAAGACAACTCCGCTCCACTCCCGATACCCGCCTACCTCGCCAAAAATTTCCCATCCATCGCCCGCGGCCTCGGCGCCATCGCCGCACAGCTCAGTCAACTCGATAACCCCACGCTCGAGGTCGTCCTCAGCCCAACCCACTCCGGTCCAGCCCTTGGCGATTTCACCCTCCGCGCCCAGAGCCTCAATCTCACGACGCCCGTACTCACCACCGGACCCATCACCGCTACCACGCGCCTGCCTTTGAGCGCCGATCAACCGATCACAGCCGTCCTGAACCTCACCTCTGAGGATCTCGCCGTCCCTGCCTACCAGACCACCGCCACGCGCCTGCAAGCCCTCCTCCGCGTTCAGTTCCAACCCACCACGTTCACGGCCAGCCCCATCGACCTCGAACTCTCTGCCGCGGAGATCACCGCCGCCGGCGTCACCTTGCACTCGCCTTCGCTGCGCCTCACCCCTCGACCCCTCCCGCGCGTGGTCGCCGAGCTCAATACCCGCGTGGCCGGCCTTCCCCTCGCCGCCGTCGCCGAGGTCGATCTCACCGCCCAGACCGCCGAGGTCGATTTCAGCGCCCGCCTCGACGATGGTCTGCTCAATCTGATCAGTGACCGCATCGGCCAAAGCATCACCCGCTGGATCGATTTCCCTAAACCGGTCACCATCAGTGAGGCACATGCCCGATTTGGCCCCGGCTGGAAATGGGAAAAGCTCAACGCCCGCCTCGCGATCCCGATCATCAACGCCTACCACGTAACCATCAGCGACGCCCACACGGTGCTCGAGCTGACGCCCACACGGTGGTACGCCCCTGAAGCCTTCGGTCGCATTGGTGAAAACTACGCGCGCGGCTCCTACGAACACGATCCCTCCAACCACCGCTATCGCTTTCTGCTCGCCGGACAACTCCGCCCGATCGACATCTCCGGCTGGTTTAGTTCTTGGTGGCCTGACTTTTTTAAAACCTTTGAATTCCCCTCTACGCCACCACCCGCCAGCGTCGAAGTCGCCGGCCGTTGGGGCCGCAATACCGGCGGCGAATCGAGCGTAATCGTCGCCGCCCAAGCCGACTCCGCCGTGCTACGCGGCGCCCACTTTGACTACGCCCGTGCCCGTCTCTTCATTCGGCCGCACTTTCTCGAAGCCCTCGAACTCAATGCCACCGAAGGCCCCGGCTCCCTGCGCGGCACCTTCAGCCGCGCCCTCGATCCCAGTACTCTAAATTGGCACCGATTTGATTTTGCCTTCACGACCCAGGCCATCGATCTAAGCCTCGCCGAAAAAATTTTCGGCGCTACCGCGAGCGATATTCTCGCGCCCTTCACCTTTACCTCGGCACCCACGCTGCGAATTTCTGGCCGCATCGACAGCGCCACCTCGAACGCCGGCGCTCACCAATCGATCGACCTCAACCTCGAAACGAACACCGAGTTTCGCTTCCATGATTTTCCTGTGGAACGCCTCGCCTTCACCGGCACCCTGCGCGACGACACGCTCACCCTCGACCGCCTCGACCTCGACTTCGCGGGCGGCACCGCCACCGGTCGCGCCAAAGTCTCCGGCACCGGCGCCCAACGCCGCGTCGGTTTCGATTATGCACTTAAGGACGCCAGCCTCGGCCGAGCCATTAGTGTGCTCGAAGCTTACGCCGCTCGCCGCAAGAATACGCCAACACCTGCGCCCAACCGCTTCCTCGCCGAAAAATCCAACGTTCGCATCTCTGTCGCAGCCTCCGCCGAAGGCGCCTACGATGATCCGAATGGGTACCACGGCGAGGGCAGCGCCACCCTCGACGGAGCCTCGCTTGGCGAAGTCAAACTGCTAGGCCTACTCTCCGAGCTGTTCAGCTTCACTTCACTCCGCTTCAACGCCGCCCGCGCCAACTTCAAAATCAATGGCCCCTTACTCCAATTTTCTGACGTGGGCCTCACCGGCTCCAACTCAGCCATCGTCGGCAGTGGCAGTTACGCGCTCGACTCCCGGACTCTCGATTTCAAAGCCAAGATCTACCCGTTTCAAGAAAGCAGTCTATTTCTGAAAAGCATCGTCGGCGCGGTCCTCACGCCTTTTTCCAACGTCTTCGAAGTGAAACTCGACGGCAGCTTGGAACATCCCGCGTGGGGCTTCGTCATGGGCCCTACCAATTTCTTGCGTAACCTCGCCGCGCCGTCCTCGCCGTCCACCGCGCCCTCACCCTCGCCCGTTCCAGTCGGGCCCATGCGAAAATAATAGCGCGCGTCCCGCCGCGCATCCGCCCTTCCACGGTGCCCCGTGATTGCCCCTTGCGCTCGACGGGCCGAAGCCTCTTACGCTTTCCGCTCCTATTGACTCACGCCGTGCCCACGCTTCCGCAGCTTCTCAAGTCCACATTCGGCTACTCCACGTTCCGGCCGCTGCAGCGTGAAATTATCGAGGCCAACCTCGTCGGCGAAGATGTCTTTGCGCTCCTGCCCACCGGTGGCGGCAAATCCCTCTGTTTTCAATTGCCCGCGCTTGCGCGTCCAGGTCTGACCGTCGTTGTATCGCCGCTCATCGCGTTGATGAAGGACCAAGTCGACGCCCTCCAAGCCAGCGGTGTCGCCGCTACGTTTCTGAATTCCACGCTCGGTGCCGAGGAAGCGCGCGCGCGTCTTCGCGGTCTGCACCGCGGCGAATACAAACTACTCTACGTCGCCCCGGAGCGGCTCATGCTCGAGGGCTGGGTCGAAAATCTCAAAGCGTGGAACGTCACCGCGATTGCCATCGACGAAGCGCACTGCGTCTCGGAGTGGGGCCACGACTTCCGCCCCGAATACCGCCAACTCGCAAAACTGCGCACAACGTTACCTGACGTTCCCATGATGGCACTCACCGCCACTGCTACGGGTCGCGTCCGCGAAGACATCATCACACACCTGAAGCTCCGAGACCCGCAGACGTTTGTCGCGAGCTTCAACCGCCCGAATCTTACTTACCGCGTCGTGCCCAAGGACGAACCCGCGAAACAGATCATTGATTTCGTCCGCAAGCGCGAACACGAGAGCGGCATCATCTACTGCGCGAGCCGCGCCACCGCAGAGCGCGTAGCCGATTCCCTCGCTGGCCGCGGCTTCCTCGCGCGCCCATATCACGCTGGACTCGCCGCTGAGGAACGTGCCCGCAATCAGGAAATGTTTCTCCGCGACGACACGCGCATCATCTGCGCCACGATCGCCTTCGGCATGGGCATTAACAAACCCAACGTCCGCTGGGTTATCCACCACGACCTGCCCAAAAACATCGAGGGCTATTACCAAGAAACCGGTCGCGCCGGTCGCGATGGGCTCCCTGGGGACTGCTTGCTGCTCTTCAGCGCCGGCGATATCGCCAAGCAAACCCACTTTCTCGACGAGATCACTGGCGAACAAGAACGCGCCATCGCCCGCACTCAACTCCGCCAAATCGTCCACTATGCCGAGAGCGCGGGCTGCCGCCGGATCGAATTACTCCAGTATTTTGGCGAAACCTTCCCAATCGATAATTGCGGCGCATGCGACAACTGTTCCGAACCGCGCGAGAGTTTCGACGGGACCATTGTTGCCCAGAAATTCCTCTCCTGCGTCTACCGCATCCAGCAAAATTCCCGCTTCGGCACCGGTATGAACCACGTCATCGAGGTACTCACCGGCGCGAAGACAGAAAAAATCACGCGCTGGGGCCACGATCGGCTCACGACCTACGGCATCGGTCACGAGCTTTCTCGCTCCCAGTGGGGCAGCATAGGCCGTGAACTCCTGCGCCTCGGCTACCTCGGTATCGGTCCTGGCGAATACGCCACGATCGAACTCACCGAATCCGGACGCGACATTCTGCGCGCCCGCACGGCCATTACGCTCACCAAGCCCATCGACACGCCCAAATCCCGCCGTGTCAGCACCCGCCGCGAGGGCGACATCGCTTGCGACGAAATTCTGTTCGAACGTCTCCGCGCGCTCCGCAAGAAACTCGCCGACGAGCGCAAGGTCCCCGCCTACATTATTTTTGGCGACAACACGCTGCGCGCCCTCGCCCGCGAATACCCGCAAACTCTCGCCGCCCTCGAAGGCATTCCCGGTATCGGAGAAAAGAAACGCGAAGAATTTGGCGAGGTCTTCACCGCAGCCATCGCCGAGTTCCTGCGCAGCAACTCCCGCCAAAGCTTCGACTAAGCCGTCCATTTTTTTCGAACGTCCGCCACGCGCACACTTGCCCGCGCCGCTCGATCTGTCTTTATAGGTGCTGCCGCCATGAATCCTTCCGCCTCCGTTTCGCCTGCTGACACCGCCGCTCTCTACGACGCGTACGTGATGAAAAACTACGGCCGTCCGTCCGTGAACTTGGTGCGCGGCGAAGGCACCTACGTTTGGGACGATGCCGGTCGCAGGTACTTGGATTTCACCACCGGCATCGCCGTCAACGCCCTCGGCCATTGCCACCCGCGCTGGGTCGCCGCCGTGCAGGCCCAAGCCGCCACACTCATCCACGTCAGTAACCTTTTCCGTCATCCCAATCAGGGCCAACTCGCACAACGTCTCGTCGGCTACGCCGGTCCCGGTCGCGTTTTTTTCTGCAACAGCGGCGCGGAGTCCAACGAAGCCCTGATCAAACTCGCTCGGCTCCACGGCATCGCTAAGAGCGGTGAAGAGGGCAAATGCCCGAAAATTATCTGCGCCAAAAATGCCTTTCACGGCCGCACCTACGGCGGCATGAGTGCTACTCCGCAGGAAAAAATCCAAAAAGGATTTCGTCCGCTCGTGCCTGGTTTCGTGTTCGGTGAACTCAACAATCTTGAATCTTTCGCCGCACTCATCGACGACCAAACCGCCGCTATTTTCGTTGAGACGATTCAAGGCGAAGGCGGCATCAACGTTTGCACGCCCGAATTTCTCCGTGGCCTGCGCGCGCTCTGCGACCAGCACAATCTACTACTGATCCTTGACGAGGTGCAAAGTGGTATCGGCAGAACCGGGCATTTTTTCGCCTTCGAGCACGCGGGCGTCACGCCCGATGCCATTGGTATGGCTAAGGGCCTCGGGGGCGGTTTTCCCATCGGCGCGATTTGGGTCCGCGACCGCCACGCCGAACTGTTTAAACCCGGTAACCATGGCACGACCTTCGGCGGCACGCCCCTTGCCTGCGCCGCCGCGCTCGCCGTACTTGATGTCATCGAGTCCGACGAGCTTCTCACCACGGTGCGCTCACGGAGCGAAATCTGGCACGCCGCACTCCGCCAACTCGTTACCGATTTCCCCGCGCGCCTCACCGCTTTCCGCGGCCAGGGCTACCTCGTCGGTCTTCAACTCACCACCGAACCCGGACCCACCGTCGCCGCGCTCCGCGAGCACGGCCTGCTCGCCCCCATGGCCGGCGGGAACGTCATCCGCCTGCTCCCGCCACTTACCGCCACCACCGATGAACTCGCGGCTGCCGTGAAAATCTTGCGCGAGGTCTTCAACGCGGCCGTCTAAGGTGCGGGCGAGGATTGCAAGTTTCACCGGCGTCGTTTCGCTTACGGCGTGAATCGCTGGCTCGCCCTCACCCTTTTCATAGTCGTCGCCTTCGTCGCTTCAGCCGTCGGTGCGCTCACCACGACGGCGAGCGTCACCACGTGGTATCCCACGATTGCAAAACCGACGTGGAATCCGCCGAACTGGGTGTTCGCGCCCGTGTGGTCGATGCTGTATTTATTCATGGCGATCGCCGTGTGGCGCGTCTGGTTACGTCGCACTGAATCGGCTGCGGGTTCAACGATCGTGCTCTGGTTTGCGCAACTTTTTCTAAACGTAGTATGGTCGTTGTTGTTCTTCGGCGCGCACAATCCGGGCGCCGCGCTCGTGGAAATCGTCCTTTTTTGGGGCCTGCTCTTCGCGCTGCAATTACGCCTGATGCGCCTCGACGGTCTGGCCGCGCTGCTCTGGGCTCCGTACCTCGGTTGGGTTACATTCGCCACGTGGCTTAACTTCACGATTTGGCGCCTCAACTGATTCCCGCCCAAACGCGTTTTCTATTTTATGAAATTCGAACACTTTGCCCTTAACGTTCCCGATCCTCGCGCCATGGCCGCTTGGTACGTCAGCCACGCGGGCTTCCAAATCGCGCGACGCCGCGAAGACGCTCCGTTCACCCACTTTCTCGCCGATGACACCGGCCGCGTGACCGTTGAAATTTATCACAACCCCAGCGCCGCGATTCCCGATTACGCCGCCGCACATCCACTGTGTTTTCATTTAGCACTCTACACGACCGACGCCCGCGCCGACCGCGCGCGCCTCGAAGCCGCAGGAGCGAAGCTGTTCCTCGAAGAACCGCAGCCTGATGGCACCATGCTCATCATGTTGCGCGACCCGTGGGGCGTACCGCTCCAGCTGTGCCAACGCGCGAAACCGTTTCCTGGTTTCTGATCGGCGCAGGGGCGCGCGGGGCGCGAACTTTTGGCTAAAATCGCGACTTAACCTTTGCCGGCTTCTTCGTTGCTCACGGCCTTGAAACTCGGACGACCGTAACGAGTGGTCGGAGCCACGCCGACGGGATTATGGCGAAACTCGTCCACGCCACGGCAGAGATAGGTTTTGAAATTCGGATTTACCGCGAGGTCGTTTTTGACGTTGGTGCCTGAGTAGCGGACAGTAAGGCCTGCGCGGCGGCGATCACTAGGATTGGCGGGGGAACCGTGAATAGCGCGGTCGTCATGGAGCGAACATTCGCCGGCTTTGAGACGGAATTGAATAGCGTTATCGGCACTGAAATCGGAACCGTCCGCGAGCTCGAGCGTGAGCACGGACGAAGTCGCGAGTGATTTCTTATGCTTAATGATACCGCCGCGGTGGGAACCGGGGAGCAGTTTCATGCCGCCGTTGACTTCATCAACATCGTCAAACGCGAGCCAGACGGTGACAGAATTGTGGGGCGTCATCGGCCAGTAATACGCGTCCTGATGCCAGCCCACGGTAGAATTCGTATGCGGCTCTTTAATAAAAAAGCTGCTCGCCCACATGTAGAAATTCTTCCCAAGGATCCCTTCGACGAGGTCGAGGATCCGCGGGTGCATCGCGATTTCGTAGAGGTAGGTGCTGGCTTCGTGCCATTCGCGGATATCTTTCGAGGTCTCACCGGGCTCGAGCAGAGCGAGGATGTTGGGCAACTCAGCGTTGATGCGATCCATCTCCGCGCGGGAGAAAATCGGCGGCAAGCCGAGGAGGTAGCCGTTGTCGGCGTAAAATTTCTGTTGTTCGGGCGTGAGGCGGTAAGAATGCGTGCTCATGGGTAGAAGGGGTGTAAAACGAGCATGAGCTAGCGCACCGGATGTGCCGAGTGCACGCATTTTTCCGCTGAAAAATCAAAGCTCGCCGCACCTAAAGGGCGTTCAGCGGGCAAAGAGGAACCCGAAAAATCCCCGCTGTGGCGACTCAGGCGTAACTGCCAGCTTGGCCGATTCCAAGGGCGGCACGGCGGCGTTTGCGCTCAACCGCAGCCGTGCGGGCGTAGCCGGTACGCCGGTGTTCCGCGAGGGGATCAGCGGGAAGTTTGTTTGCTTTGCGCCAAGCGGTGAGTGCGGGCGAGACGTCGGTGAAGAACGCTTTTTTCAATACGAGTTCGGCATCGACAACGTTGTTGGCGGCCTGGGCCCGGCGGAGGGCGACATGATCGACGAGGGCGGCCTTGGCGTAGAGTTCCTGGGCCATGACCACGGTCTGGATCGTCGCTTCAATCTTGGGTTTTTCGTTGTGCGATTGGTCGATCATGTAGGCGATCTTGGGCTGGCGCCCACGCTCGGCGGCGAAGGTGTGTATCTCGTGAAAAATGCGGAAGACCTGATAGGGGTCGATTGAACCGAGGGTGAGATCATCGTCGGCATAACGACGGTCATTAAAATGGAAACCGCCGAGCATGTCTTCATCAAGGAGCCAGGCGACGATCTGTTCGATATTTTGAGCGACGTAGTGATGGCCGGTGTCGACAAGCACTTTGGCACGCGGGCCGGCTTTTTTGGCGAGAATGTAGGCCATGCCCCAATCGGCGATGTCGGTCGCGTAGAAGGCGGGCTCGAAAGGTTTATATTCTACGAGCATCGTCTGCTTTGGGCCGATGCTCTTGTGCAACTCTTTGAGGCTCTGCTCAAAAAACGCCTTGCGGGCGCGGATATTGTCTTGGCCGGGATAGCTGGTGCCTTCGGCAAACCAAAGGGAAAGGTACTCGCTGCCGACAGCCTGCATGATCTTTGCCGAGTCGACGCAATGCGCTACAGCCCGCGCGCGGATGGCCGCGTCGTTATTGGCAAATGCGCCCCATTTATAGCACTGATCTTGGAATAGGTTCGGGTTGATTGAGCCGATTTTCACCCCGTGCTTGCGCGCAAGTTTGACCACCGCCTTCGGGTCTTCCCCGGCCTTAAAATCCCAGAGTACGTGCGCGGCCACCGTCGGGCAGCAACCGGTGAGGGCGTGCACATGACCGGCATCGGCGAGCTTATCGTTCATGTCGATCGCGGCGGCGTCTTGAAAAAACTTTCCAAAACGAGTGCCCGTGTCGGCAAAGCCCCAGGAGGGCGTTTCAATCTTGAAGGTGGAAAGCGCCTCGACGGCGCGGCGAAGAAGTTGGGGAGACATCAGAGAAAATCTCAGAGCCTGCCGCGGGCTTGTCAGGCGAAAAGCCGGTGATCATTTCCGATCCTAAAACGGACCGTCAGTGGCGCGAGGCGGCCATTTCGCGGGCGATGGCGAGATTCTCGAGCAAACCGCGGGCGTCAGGATTGAGACGCAAGGCCACTTCATAGGCTGCGATGGCTTCGCGGGCGCGGCCAAGGACAAGAAACGAATTACCGAGATTGGCGCGGGCGGCGACGTGCGCAGGGTCCAGCGTGACCGTGCGCGTGTAAGCGGCGACGGCTTCGGGGTATTTGCCGTCGCGAGCGAAGGCATTACCGAGCGCGAAATACTCGGCGGCCTCGCTTGGTTCACGCGCAGGCAAGGCCGCGAAAATTACCGCAGCCTCGTCCGCGCGACCCAGCGCAAGCAAAGCGAGGGCGCGGTTGCGACGGGCGGTGTGGTCGGTGGGATTTAAGCCGAGCGCACGATCCAACGGCGCGAGGGCTTCAGCCGGACGATTAGCCGCGACGTAAGCCGCGCCGAGATGAGTCCATGCGCGCGCTTGGGCCGGAGCGTGCCTCGTGGTCGCAGTCCAGATTGTGATCGCATCGTGATAATCGGAGACGCGCGCGATCGTGGCGCCAGTGAGGACCGGAATCATCGCAGCCAAAAACCAGAGCGCCCGGGGCCGAAACAACGGCCAAGCCCCAATCCCAGGCCCGCGACAATCGCCGCGAGCGGGAGGTACATCCGGTGCTCGGCGACGGTTTGCGTGATC
>RGAX01000092.1 GCA_009919985.1 Opitutaceae bacterium | reverse complement strand
TAAATGTCGCTTGGGCCAAGGTGGGACATTTGCAAGCGGTGGCAGATGCCGCGCCCTTGCGAGAAGCCTACAATGTGGTGTTGCCCAAAGTTTCGGCCTTTTACGCCGGCATCCCGCTCAATGCGGCGTTGTGGCAGCGATTGCGCACGTTTGCCGCGACGGCAGAGGCGCGTGCGCTCATGGGAGTGCACCGTCGCTTGGTCGACGAAACATTGGCCGACTTTCGCCAAGCCGGAGCGGATCTACCGGCGGGACCGCGCGCTCGTCTCGAGGCTATACAGGCTGAGTTGGCTCAGCTTACGCAGCGCTATTCAGAAAACGTGCTCGATGCGACCAACGCCTGGCAACTCGTGGTGGAAGACGAACGGCGTTTAGTTGGATTGCCCGCCCACGCCCTCGCTGCCGCGCGGCTCAATGCGGCGGCAAAAAATCTCGGCTCCGAGGAGTGCCCGCGGTGGCGTTTTACGCTGCACATGCCCTCGCAGGAGCCTTTCATGACGTATCTAGAAGATGCTGATTTAAGACAGCAAATGTGGACAGCTGCGACGGCGGTTGGATCGCATGTGCCGCATGATAATACGGAGCTGGTGACACGTATTCTTTGCTTGCGCGCAGAAAAAGCGGCGGTGCTTGGGCAGACGCATTTTGCGGACCTTGTGTTGGCGCGTCGCATGGCCAAATCAGGGGCGCGCGCGTTGGCTTTTCTGGAAGATTTTCAACAGCGGGCTGGCCCCGCGTTCGCTCGAGAAAACCGCGAGCTCGAAGAATTCAAGGCGCGCCAAACTCATGCAACGAGCGTCGTGCCGCTGGCGCCCTGGGAGCTCGCATTTTGGTCGGAGCGGCTGCGGCGGGAACGGTACGCGTTCGATGAAGAAATTTTGCGGCCCTATTTTCCGGTCGATCAGGTGATCGCGGGATTGTTTGAATTGGTGCAGCGCATTTTTGGCCTGCGCGTGCAAGAGCGCGCCGTGGGTGCGGTGGAAACGTGGCATCCCGAAGTGAAATTCTATGAGATGCACGATGGGCGCGGGCGCCACGTAGGCTCTTTTTATGCTGATTGGCATCCGCGTGAATCGAAGCGGGGCGGTGCCTGGATGGGTTATTTGATCACCGGCGGGCCTACGCCGCAAGGAAGTCGAGCCCCGCATCTCGGCTATATTTGTGGCAACCTTACGCCCCCGTCGGCAGATCGGCCCGCTCTTTTGACGCACCGCGAAGTGGAGACGGTGTTTCATGAATTTGGCCATTTGCTGCATCACTTGTTGGGCGAAGTGGAAATCAAGTCGCTTAATGGCGTAAACGTAGCGTGGGATTTCGTGGAACTACCTTCGCAGATCATGGAAAATTGGTGCTGGGAGCGCGCGAGCCTTGATCTGTTTGCGCGTCACCACGAAACTGGGGCGGAGATTCCGGAGGAAATTTTTCAAAAAATGACTGCGGCCAAAAAATTCCGCGCTGCTTGCGTGACGATGCGGCAGGTGGCTTTTGCAAAAATGGATCTACTTCTGCACATGCGGGCGGGTGGCTGGCCCAATGAGGCTGACCTTGAATCCACGGCGCGCGCGTTGGTCGCTGAGTGCCTCGTGCCGACGGTGCCGCCGGCACCCACGATTTTGAAACGTTTCAATCATCTTTTTTCTGACCCCGTCGGCTACGCGGCCGGTTATTACTCTTACAAGTGGGCTGAGGTACTTGATGCTGATGCGTTTTCGCGCTTCAAGAAAGAAGGGCTATTCAACGCGAAGGTAGGCCAGGAGTTCGTGGAAAAAATCCTGAGCCGCGGTAACTCGGCGGATCCGTTGGAATTATTTAGATCGTTTATGGGGCGAGATCCTGATGTCGCGGCGTTGTTGGAACGGAGTGGTTTGGCAAGCTGACGGCAAAAAAGGTTCGCGCCCGACACGGTGCTCGCCCAACACATCCGCACTATGATTATTGCTGATCTCGCCAAGCTTCCTGGAGGTACTTTTCCTGCGCGTCGTTGGGGCCGCGGCCTCGTCGGCCAACTCGGCCAGCCGATTGCCGCCAAAGGTTTTTCTATGGGCTATTCCATACTCGAGCCGCGGGGCGGCCAGGTGCCATGGCACAACCAAGAACAGGAGGAAGTTTATTTTATTGTCCAAGGTGAAGGTGAGATTTGCGTCGGTTCTGAGCGCAGCCCGATCAAAGCAGGTCAGGCGGTATTCATGCCGCCGACGCTGTTTCACCAACTCACGAACACCGGCGATGAACCGATGCACATGATTTATGTGTATTGCCCCGGTGGAGATGTCGCGCACTGGCGCCAAGAGCTTAACGGCACGTTGCCCAAAGCGGGCGAGGGCGCGATTCCGCCGTTGCCCGAAGGCGCACAGCCTCAGTGCACTAAGAAACCTGAGTAAACGCATGATTCGCCCGGCTGCAGTCGCGTTAACCGCGCCACTGGCTGGGGGTAAGGCCAGTTTGCTGGCGAAACCAGCGACTGAAATAATTGGGGTCTTCGAAGCCTGTCTTTGTTGCTGCTTCGGCTACGCTCGAGCTGGAACGCAGCGCGCTTTGGGCTTCTGCAAGTCGCACCCGGTGGCGCAGCGCGCGAAGCCCGAGGCCGGATTCACGTTTTAGTTTTCGGCTCAAGTGATCTGGGTGATAGCCTAGATCGCGTGAAATTTTTCCGAGACGAGCTGGCCGGCGCACGTGTTCGCTCAGTTTTTCGAAGAGCGTGGGGGTAGATTTCGGTTCAGCCGGAGTGTGGGCGAGTAGCCGGGCGACCACCGAAAGTATGGCGGGATAATCTCCGAGTGTGAGACGACCTTTACGGGGGACGCGTGCGAGTTGGGCGTGTAGTTCGTTGAGGGTCGCGGGGGATAACGTGCGATGGGCGGCTCGCACCCGACCCGAGTCTTCGAGTTCGAAATCCAAAACCAAGCAAAGCGGTCGACTACGGCCTGCGACTGAAAAACCATGTGCAGTACCGGCGGGAATTACAAAGAGATCGCCGGCCCGCGCTCGGCGCCGCCGAGCTTTTACGGTCTGCACACCTTCGCCCGATAGATAAAGAATAAGCTGAGCGTAATCATGACCATGTGGCGCGACTTCCGCGTCGCGGTGCCGGTTCAATTGGAGTTTCCGCAGTACGAAATCCAGTGCGTGGATTTCAATTTTTTGAACAAGAAGCGGTTGCCAGGCCAGCATAAGATCGGTTTCGTGCTATCAAAAGTCGGTTCCGTACTAACGCAAGTGCGGGCTTTGGGCTAAAGTGATGTAATACCCGCAAATAAATCCCTCCTCAGTACACACTCCATGACCACACACAAAGTCGGTATCATCATGAACGGCGTCACCGGACGCATGGGCACCAATCAGCATCTGCTGCGCTCCATCAAAGCCATCATTGACCAAGGCGGCATCAAGCTCGGCGATTCAGAAGTGATCATGCCCGATCCGATTTTAATCGGTCGCAGCGAGAGTAAGCTCGCCGCGCTCGCCGCGCGTGCAGGAGTGAAACGTTACTCAACCAATCTCGACGCGGCGTTGGCCGACGCGGGTAACCAAATTTATTTCGATGCGACTCTGACCGGTCAGCGTCCGGTCGGCGTGCGCAAGGCGATCGCTGCCAAAAAACACATCTACTGTGAGAAACCCTCGGCGACGACCTCCGCTGAAGCCTTGGCGCTTTACAACGAAGTCACAGCCGCTGGTCTCAAGAATGGCGTCGTGCAGGACAAGCTCTGGCTGCCGGGTTTGTTGAAACTTAAGTATCTGATCGATACTGGATTTTTCGGAAAAATTCTCTCCGTTCGCGGCGAATTCGGCTATTGGGTTTTCACCGGTGAGAACGATAAATTACAGCGTCCTTCCTGGAACTACCGCAAGGAAGACGATGGCGGTATCATCGTGGATATGCTCTGTCACTGGCAGTATGTGATCCAGAATCTTTTCGGCGAAGTGAAGTCGGTTTCCTGCCTTGGTGCGACGCACATTCCGCAACGTTGGGATGAAGCAGGTAAACCCTACAAGTGCACGGCGGACGATTCGGCTTACGCCACCTTCGAACTCACCAATGGGGTAATTTGTAATTTCAATTCCTCGTGGGCGGTTCGCGTACGGCGTGATGATTTGCTGACGCTCCAAGTTGACGGCACCAATGGCAGCGCGGTGGCCGGTTTACGTAACTGCGTGATTCAGCACGGTTCGATGACGCCACGTTGCGTGTGGAGCCCTGATACCGACAGCCCGATCAAATATATGGACGGTTGGGTGACGCAGCCGACTAACGACGTTTTCGACAACGCGTTCAAAGTACAGTGGGAGTTGTTCCTTAAGCATGTGGTTAAAGGTGATCCTTTCCCGTGGAATCTCTTGCAGGGAGCTAAGGGCGTGCAACTCGCTGAGATCGGCCTGAAGTCGTGGGCGGAGCGCCGCTGGCTCGACGTGCCTAAACTCGGTTAAGCTTACTTAGGACGGGGCAAATTTGCCGGTTTTATTGAATGAGTCGGATCCGATTTGGATCCGACTTTTTCTAGACCCTACTTAACGGGCGACTAGTGCAGAAGAGATTTTGTGTCGCTGTAATCGGGCAGTTTTTTCTCGCGAATAGACAAGATGCGTTCTCGTTGGGTCCTTCCAACACCAAGTTTGAGCCGTTGGCGGCGATGAGATGTGCGTCTAGTTGTAGCGCGAGGCAGGTGGGATTGGCATTCGTTCGTTAAAGCTTGGGTCTTTAGCCCCGTGATGCTTTGCAGGCAGACATCGCAAAGCAGTGCTGCTTCCACAATAGTCAGCACCTTCTCAGCGAGTTTCAGACCCGGCTCTGAATCACTTTAAGTGTCTGGCAAAAATCTCAGCGTTAAGCTAAGGGCGTCGCTAGCGACGCCTTTATATGGAAATAGCCTAGCTCCCGTTCACTCCTCGGGGAGCGGTTGATCTTTGGTTTCGGGTAGAAGCGGGAGGACGGCGATGCCGGCTAGCAGCACGAGACTGACCCAGACGCCCGCGGTGCGGAAGCTCTCGATGTTACCCCCGAGGCTTGCGGTAATTTTGCTGATCGTAAATGGAGCCGTCGCAGCGAGGATTCGCCCAACGTTATAGCAAAAACTCACCCCGGTGCTACGCAGGCTCGTCGGGAAAAGTTCGGGCAGATAAATGGCGAATACGGCAAAGACTGAGAGTTGGCCGAAGCCCATGATCGGGAGCATCCAGAACATTTGGCTGAATTCACGCAGGCCCTTGAAGACGAGAACTGTGGACAGAAATGAAACGAAGAGCGCGAGGGCGAAGGCGAATTTACGGCCTTTGGTTTGGGCGAGATGAGCGAAGGTCATCATGCCGGCGAAGGCGCCAATGTTTTGGAGCAACAGGCCCACTGAGCGCCAAAATGCTTTTTCGCTGGCGAGTTTTTCAGGGGAGACATTGGTCGCTTTGAGATGCTCGGTTACGATGGAGCCTACGATAGTGGGGTGGAAATTACCGATGCCCCAGAGGCCGATGATGCCGGCGCTGCAGGCGATGAGGCCGTACCAGGCGTGGCGTTTCCAGCGCGGGTGACTAAGCAGAACGGCGTAGGAACCGAGTTTGACCCCTTTGAGCGCACCGGCGTCACGGGCATCGACCCATTTTTGCGGCTCTTTGAGACGGCCCATCACGAACACGCAGAGGAACGCGGGCAACGCGCCGATTAGGAACATGGCTTGCCAGGGTTTCAGCCCGAGTGGGAGAACGGCCATCGCTCCGATGCCCATGCCGATGAGGGCGGCGGTGATATTACCGACGGTAGAAAGCGACTGGAGCATGCCGAGGGCGGGAGCGCGGACTTTGTCGGGCACGGTGTCCGCCACGAGTGCCACTGCGAGACCGAAGACGCCGCCGACACCGATACCGGTGAGAAAACGGTAAACGCAAAAATCAAAGAAGCCGGTGGAGAGGCAGCTCAGGCCGGTGCAAACCGAGTACAGTAAGATTGAGGCGGTGAGAACTTTCGCGCGACCGTAGCGATCGCCGAGCGCTCCGAAGATGAGTCCACCTGTCGCCCAACCCAGTAGAAAGACCGAGGTGGTGTAGGGGCCTTTAACGGTGGCCTCGGCTTTGCCGACGAGATCTTCCATCGCGCCGTCACGGGCTAGGTTAAAGAGTTGTTGATCGAGGCAGTCAAAAAGCCAGGCGAGTGAGGCGATGCTGAAAACGAACCAATGTTCGCGCGTAAGCGAACGCCACCAAGGTTGGCCTGAGGTTTGGGCGGGGGAGGTAGACATGGGTAATCGGGTTGAGTTTGTGGGGTTTAAAACTTAGAGGCTGACGGGTTTGCCGGATTGGGCGGAGCGATAAAGAGCGAGGATCAGGGCGACGGCTTTACGGGCTTCAGGACCGTCGACTTTAAGGGAGTCAGTGTTGCGGATGGCGGCGACTAAATTCTCAATCTGCCGCAGATGGCCTTGATGACTCATCGCGCCGGGCGAGCCCGCGCCGGAGCGCATGGAATCATCGGTCTTGGCGGCGAGGATCGCTTCATCGCCGGCTTGGGCGGCGCGGAAATCCCAGCGTATGATGCGATCGTCTTCGAGCACGATGGAGCCATTTTCACCGCAGAGTTCGATGCGTCGGGCCCAACCAGGATAAGCGGCGGTGGTTGCCTCGATGGTACCGAGTGCGCCATCGGGGTAACGTAGCGTGGCTACGGCGGTGTCTTCGACTTCAATGCCTGAGTGTACTCGGCGAGTGTTCCAGGAAAATACTTCCGCGGGAAGACCGGCGAACCATTGGAGTAGATCGATGGCGTGGATGGCCTGATTGATGAGAGCGCCACCGCCATCGAGGGCGAAGGTGCCGTGCCAACTATCGGCGTAGTACTCAGGGCTGCGCTGCCATTTCACGTAGGCACTGGCGAGGGTAAGGCGACCTAAGCGACCGGCGTCGACTGCGGCTTTGACCGTGCGGGCGCCTTCGCCAAAGCGCGCTTGGAATATCGGCATTAATTTTACGCCGGTGGCGGCGACGCCATCAAGGAGTTGATCCATGCGCGCGAGCGTGATCTCGATGGGTTTTTCAATGACGATGTGTTTACCGGCGCGGGCCGCTGCCAACGTGGGTTCAAGGTGGGCGCCGCTTGGAGTAGCGATGCATACGACGTCGAGATCAGGGCGGGCTAAAAATGTTGTGAGTTCGTGAGTACTAAAAATATCTTGGCCGTAATTCGCCGCGAAGGCTCGAGCTTTATTGGCGTTGCGCCCGCAGACGGCGACGAGTTTGGCTCCGGCGGCATCGGCGATGGCTCGGGCATGGAAATCGGCGATGAGGCCGAGTCCAATGATGCCGAAGCCGAGAGGTGCGTGGGATGCCATGAAGTGTAAAGGTTGAGGCTCGAGGGGGTGAGCTACAGTTAAAAGATATTTTTTCTTAGCGGTATATGGCGGGCAAGTCCGAAGGCTCGGTATAAAATTCCATTGCCACGGGGCCGCGACTCCATCTTCGCATGGGTCACATGATCGCAGGCATCACTATGAAAGTTATCGCCGCCCAAGCGGGGGTGACGCAGGCGACGGTTTCGATGAGCCTCGCCAATCATCCGCGCATCTCTTCGGCGACTAAGAAACGTATACAAGAACTGGCTCGGAAGCTCGGTTATCAACCCAATCCTTATGTGGCGACGTTGATGCGCGTCCGGCGGCAGGGACGTGAACTCACCGATAAACCGGTTTTGGCTCTTGTCGGTGCTTTTAACGCTGCCGATGGGTGGAAGAAACATCCTGCGCTCACGATCCAACACCTACGTGCCGGAGCGATCGATCGGGCGACGTTGCGGGGATACCGGCCTGAGGAGTTTTGGCTGCATCGCGACGGGATGTCGAACGAGCGGTTCAGTGAAATGCTCCGTGCGCGCGGCATCCAAGGCGTATTGATCAGCCCGCTGGCGGATGGGGCGGCGCTGCCAGCGTTGAACTGGGATTATTTTTCAGCCGTGAGTCTGAGCGTGCCCCAGCCGGCGCTGACGGTGACGACCGTCTGCAACGACCACTATTTTTCGAGCCTGCAAACGGCGCGCGAATGCCATCGACGCGGTTACCGTCGAATTGGGCTGGTGCTTCGGCAAATACACCAAACGCGTTTTCAAGGTCGGTGGCAGGCGGGGACGTTGATCGCGCCCGAGATGTTTCCAGGGATCGAGCTGACGCAGCCGCTCTATGTCGAAGATTTGAACGATGAGGTGGCGATTTTCCGTTGGTTGAAAAAGGAAAAGCCCGATGTTTTAATTTCACCCGCGGGTGAAGGTTTGTTGGAATTATTGACGCGGCGAGGTTGGCGTGTGCCGCATGACATCGGCGTGGCCTCGCTCGCTTGCACTCGCCGCGGGCATCCGTGCAGCGGGGTGTACCAAAATGGCCAACTTATCGGGGCGACCGCGGTGGATACTTTAATCAGTCTGGTTGAGCGCTATGAACGCGGCCTGCCTGCGCAGGCGACGACACTCATGATTGAAGGCCTGTGGAATGAGGGCAAAAGTCTCCGATCGCTGCGGTGAATCATCCGCGTAAATTCCCTTTTAAGCCCAGCAGTGGATTCTCATTAAAGCGTTACTATCTGCGAGCAAAGCTCGACGCCGTGCGCCAAGTCTGAACTGTTTTGAGCACCATGCTCGTCCATACTGTCTACTTCTGGCTCAAATCTGATCTCACTCCGGCGCAACGCGCCGATTTTCGTTCCGGCGTCGAGACGCTCGGCACGATTCCTTCGGTCTCGCAGTTTTTCTGTGGTACCCCCGCCGGCGTGCCGGATCGTCCGATCATCGACAAGAGTTTCTCGGTCGCGATCACGGTTGTCTGTAAAGACTTGGCCGCGCACGACGCTTACCAAGTCGACCCTATCCATCTCGCGTTTATCGCAAAGTGCAAAGCGTACTGGGAACGGGTGCAGATCTACGACGCGCAATAAGACTGCTCTGTCGCTCATGACAACCATCCCTGTGACGCGTCGTGTTGCCCTCGGTCAACTGGGCGCGTTACTCGCGGCGGGTTTGTGGCCGGGAACGTTGTGTGCACAGGCCCAAGCGACAGCGGCGGCTCGAGTGCGTTTTGCTGTGCTCAACGATTTTCATCACGAAAGCGCGGAATGCGACGTGTGGTTTGAATCGTTGTTTCGCGCGGTCACAGCTCACCCAGACGTAGCGTTTATCGCGGGGTTGGGGGATCTCGCCAATAAAGGTAAATCGGAAAGTCTCGCGGCGGTTAAGCGTATCGCGGCTACGGTGCACGTGCCTTTTTATTCTGTGCCCGGAAATCATGACAATGATCTTGAGCAAACGACACGGCTGTACGCGGATGTTTTTCCTAATCGGCTAAATTATTCTTGGGTGGAATCGGGCTGGCAGTTTGTCGCGCTCGATACGACTGACGGTAATAAATGGAGCGATACCACTGTGCGGCCGGAGACGTTGGCGTGGTTGAAGCAAGAATTACCGAAACTTAATGCGCATCGGCCGACGGTATTGCTCACGCATTTTCCGCTCGGCGCTGGTGCAAAATATCGTCCACTCAACGCTGAGGCGGTCCTAGCACCGTTTGTGGAGTTCAATTTGCGCGGAGTGTTTTCAGGCCATTATCATGGCGTCACTAAAGTCCCGCATGGCTCGATCGAGTGCGTGACGAATGTGTGTTGCTCACGCGTGGGCAAAAATCACGACGGCACTGCAGCCAAGGGTTACTATGTCTGCACGGGCGGTGCCGACGGAAAGTTGACGCGCGAGTGGTTCGCTTTTGCGAGCTAAGGTGCGCCGTTGTCCGCGGAGATTATTTGACGAGAAAGGCCTTGTAGAGGCCGGCTTGGGCGGGGGCGAAACGACCTTGGATGAAGACGCCATCGTCGCGGCTTTCTTCGAATTGGACGTGGCCGGTGGCGTGGAGTTTGGCGATGACGTCGTAGCGCGTGTGCGGCACGAGGAGTTCCACGGCATCGAGGGCGTCGGCGATTTGCTCGAGGCAGGCAGCGATGAGTTGATCGAGATTTTTGCCGGAGCGCGCAGAGATGTACAGGGCGTCGGGCGCGATGAAGTGGGCGCGGTTGAGAGCGGCTTCGTCGGCGGCGTCGACTTTGTTGAAGACGGTGATGATGGGTTTTTCAACGGCACCGAGTTCTTTGAGCACGGCCAGGGTTGTCTCGTGGTGTTGGGCGGCGTTGGGGTTGGCGACGTCGACGACGTGGATTAGAAAATCGGCGAGAATGACTTCTTCGAG
>RGAX01000091.1 GCA_009919985.1 Opitutaceae bacterium | reverse complement strand
CAAGACCTTGGCCCGAGAATTCGCTGGCCGTAGTGTTACGGTGAACGCCGTTGCCCCCGGTTTTATTAAGACCGATATGACCACGGAGTTCGTCAATAACCCTGAGGTTTCTGCCAAAATTCTTGAAGCTGTGCCACTTAAACGCTTTGGAGAGGCGGCTGATATCGCTGCGGCCACTGTCTTTCTTTGCTCTGAACAAGCAGGTTACGTAACAGGCCAAGTTTTTGCCGTTGACGGCGGGATGGCGATGTGAACTCTCCCTGTAACCCAATTTCCGATCCCATGGCTGACCAAAAAACCATCGAACAACGCGTCAAAGAGATCATCGTGAACCAGCTCAACGTTAACGAAGAGCAAATCACGCCGACCGCTTCCTTTCTCGACGACCTAGGCGCCGATTCCCTCGACACCGTCGAGCTGATCATGGCCTTCGAAGAAGAATTCAAGGAAGAGATCAAAGGTGAGATCCCCGAGTCCGACGCTGAAAAGCTCCAGACCGTGGGTCAGGTCATCGATTACATTAAGGCCAAAGCCGGCGCTGCTTAATCAGCTAGGTTTTTAATTTTTGGCGTTCCGCCCATTTCCGCTGAGGAAATATCTGGCGGGACGCCTTTTTGTTTTCTGAGACTGACTGATCTGTTTCTGAATTATGGCTCTTCCTCCCGCTTCTCCCTCGCGCCGTGTGGTCGTGACCGGTTTAGGTGCGATTACTTCGATCGGACATGATGTTGACGCTTTCTGGCGCAGTCTGGTCGCGGGGCGCTCGGGTATTGATCGGATTCGTTTGTTTGATCCCAAAGATTTCGCGTCGCAGATCGGGGCTGAGGTGCGCGACTGGGATGCGGCCTTGCACATGGCACGCATTTTGGGTATGTCGCTTCGCGGCAAGCCGTGAAAGATGCCTCGCTGGATATGACGAAGGAAGATGGCGACCGCGTGGGCGTCATCATTGGCTCTGGCATCGGCGGCATGTTTACTTACGAATCGCAGTTGCGGGTCTTGGCCGAGCGCGGTCCGCGGAAAGTTTCGCCGTTCACGATTCCCTCGTTGATCGGCAATATGTGCGCGGGCTTGGTCGCGATCGACCTCGGAGCCCGCGGACCTAATTTCGGGATTGTTTCCGCCTGCGCCACGGGCACGCATGCAATCGGTGAAGCCGCGCATGCGATTCGCCGTGGTGACGTCGATGTGATGGTCACCGGTGGCAGTGAAGCGTCGATCACGCCGTTTTCCTACGCTAGTTTTTGCGCGATGAAGGCGATGAGTACGCGCAACGACGAGCCGGCGCGGGCCTGCCGTCCCTTTGATATAGGCCGCGATGGTTTTATCATGGGTGAAGGCTCAGGTATTCTGGTCCTGGAATCTCTGGAGCACGCGCAGGCGCGCGGTGCGCGGATTTATTGTGAGCTCGCCGGCTATGCTGCGACGAGTGATGCCTATCACATCACCTCCCCGGATCCAGAGGGAAAAGGTTTGTCGCTAGCGATGCGCCGCGCGCTGGCCAGTGGCGGTGTCACGCCCGAAGACGTGGATTACATTAACGCTCATGGCACTTCGACGCCGTACAACGACAAATTTGAGACGCTCGCCATCAAGAAGGTTTTCGGTGAACGAGCCCGCAAGGTTCCCATCAGTTCGACCAAATCGATGACGGGTCACCTTCTCGGCGCCGCTGGCGGCATCGAATCGGTTATCGCCGTAAAAACGATTCAGACCGGCATGATCGCTCCGACGATTAACTTGGAGGAGCCGGATCCGGACTGTGATCTCGATTACGTACCGAATATCGCCCGTCAGGTGCCCGTGCGCACGGTACTCAGCAACAATCTAGGCTTTGGCGGACAGAATGCGGCGATTGTGTTTCGCGCGTTGTGATACGCTGGCCTCGCGCCCGCGTGGGAATACTTAACGCCGGGACGCTTGCCCGTAATAGGCCGTGGGGCCGTGTTTACGGGTGAAATGTTTGGCGCTAAGTGCAGACTCAATCGGTTTTAAGTGCGGCTCGAGTTGAAGGGACAAAAACGCCATGTGCGCCAGGTATTCGACGGCGACGGCTATTTCCACGGCTTGGGCGACGGAGGTGTGCCACGTGAACGGCGCGTGGCGATTCACGAGGACGCCTGCCACATCCAGGGGCGCGAGGGAGTTTTTCTGGAAACGCTCTACGATGACGTTGCCCGTTTCCCATTCGTAGGTATCGCCGGAAATTTCGGCGCGGGTGAGTTTGCGCGTGATTGGGATTTCGCCGGCAAAATAGTCCGCGTGCGTGGTGCCGAGATTGGGGATGGCTCGGCCGGCTTGGGCGAAGGCGGTGGCGTGGCAGCTGTGGGTGTGGACGATTCCGCCAATTTGTTTAAACTCAAGGTAGAGACGGCGATGCGTGGGCGTATCGGACGAAGGCCCGAGTTTGCTTTCAACTTTTTTGCCCGAGAGGTCGATCAGGACCATATCGACGGGACGAAGTTTTTCGAAAGGCACACCGCTGGGTTTTATGGCAAAAATGCCGCGGTCGCGGTCCAGGGCAGAGGCGTTGCCAAAAGTGAAATGAATCAGGCCGTGGCGCGGGAGGGCTAGGTTGGCCTCGTAGGCTTCGCGTTTGAGTTCGGTGAGCACGGAGGGAGGTTAGTCGGGCTTTGCGGTGCTCTGCGAGTCGGTAGTGAGGTGCGTTGAACTAGTTCAATGAGGCTCCTATGGCGTGCTTCAGAATAAAGTCAGGGAAATCTAACCCAACGCGCAGCCAGATCGGAGGGATCAAGTCATTGGTCATGGTCCTTTAGTGAATCTTTTTCTTTAGTTGGGGTTATGCGAATTCAGGAAAGAAAACCAGGATAGACGCGATCGACCTCGCGAATGATGAACTCGGCGAAGCTGCCGAAACCTCGGAGATTTTGTGGATTGGACGCCGCGGGCTGATGCCTGAGGTTGGCCTTTAGATTACGTAGGGAGTTCCACGAAACGAAATCAGCAGGAAGACCGCCCTTGGTGTAACCTGGGAAAATCCGTTCGATCTCTGGCCGATAGTCGCGTGCGTGTAGCGGTTTTGTGAAGTGGCGACGGCCCGTGGTGCCGCCGTAGTGCCGCCACAAGGCTAAGTGTTCACCGTCGAAGTGTAGCGCGTAGAAGTCTTCGAAATTGTGAAAAGAAAACAGGAAGTCGGGAATTCCTTCAGTCTTAGCCGCGTAGTGCTCGGCGCATTTACCGTCGTTCCTATGGTATAGGTCGAAATCGGCCCAGACCTGGATTGAACGAGCTTTTTTATTGTCCCTACGTGCCTTGTTATAACTGCTCAGCAGTTTTCCAAAAGCACCATTCTTGGCCGCAGCATGCTCAGGGCCCACGAAGCGAAGCGGGGTTTCAAAGGTGTTTGGGGGGATTGGAAGGGAATCCAAAAAACGTTGCAAACGACGCACGTAGACCCACTCCGACTTACCTTCGCATACAATCAGGTGAATCTTAGGTTGCATCGAACGGGTTCACAGGGCCGGGTGCGGCACGCCAGAGTAAAATCCGGCGAGATATTGTTTGCGGAAATTAGTGACGTTGCGGATATCTTCTCCCTCATTGCGCGCTTCCACCAGGCGGCGCACAAGCGTGCCATTGGCTAATGTCTTTCTAACTAAGATGATCTCGGAAAGGCGCAGGATGGAGTCGTCAAGGATGTCGGTATTATGAGTAGTGAAGATCAGCTGGGCGCCCTTCGGGTTGTAGCTACGCCTCTTAAAGAGCAAAACGATCTCGCGCATCAGCAGCGGGTGAAGGGAGCACTCCAACTCGTCCACAAGAAAGACCCCGCCGGTCTTGAGCGCGTGCAAGATAAGACCGATCAGACTCGCGAGGCGCTGGGTACCAGCGGACTCGTGCTTGATGAAATTAAGAAGGACGAGATTGCCGCCTATGTCCTGATGGGTTGCGGTGATGCTGACTGAATGCTGTGTGCCGCTGACCCGGTTTTGCTTCAGCAAATAGACTCGATGAGGTGTATCGTCTGCCCCTATTTCGGTTTCAGTAATATTAATAGCGGAAATTTCGATGTCGGCCCGGCGAACTAAGTCAGTGATTTCGCGAAGCGCGGCTACTTGGTCACCGCCCATCGCGTCCGCTAATATCTCCACCGATAGGGGGAGCGGCATGGGGCTGTCGTTGGTGAAAAACTTCACGCAGCCCTCGAAATAACCAAAAACATTTTTTAAATCAGGATTAAGCCCAGGGTATTCCTTGCCCATGCGATGGAGAAAGGGCTTGGTCTGGTGGCCTTCGCCGTCGGTGCACTCGACGTGCAGGATTTCGGCGAGTTTTTTCCTAGTGTAGGCAGCAGAGAGTAGTGCGGGAGCAAAGGTGGGTTCGAGTTTCTGGATGTGAAACACAGGAGTCCCATTTTTTAATAGCAGCTCCTCAAAAATAGCTGACTGGGAATAGGTAATGCGGTATATGAATGCATCCGCACCCAGGACGAAGGCCGGTTCAAAGGTGGTCTCGGCGAATTTGGGGTTAAGCAGATTGGGTTCGAAAAGATCCGCCAGCTTTGCGCCTTCGCGTAGGAGGGCCTTGAGCGTGGCGATAGCCTTGAGAAGGTTGGTTTTACCTGCCGCATTGGCCCCAAAGAAAGCAGCGCACGGAACGAGTCGCTGCTTATTAACAGCTTCTATAAAGGGGATCAGATCGAACGTTTTGTATCCGTTGGGCGCCTTGGCTTCGCCATAAGAGAAATCCAATCGAAGCTCTAGGATAGAGCGGAAGTTGCGGACTAAAAACGAAGATAGCATGATTTTTTACGCGGTTATCATATATTTAGGACCTTTAAATCTCCAGTCAACCTAAGATAAACAATTTTATTGTTTATCTTTTCGTACGGGATAGGCTGTCTCGGGTGAAAAATTCGCCAGGATCGTTACTAGTGGAAGTGACGTCCCCACCGACTGCCCAACGAACGGTCGCACGTAATACCCTTACATCCTTATAGCCCGAGCCATTTGTATCCATTTATAAACTATATAATGCGCATGGATAATCCGAGGCAGCTCACCTGCTATCAGAGTTTTTTGAGCGCTTTTATTTTAACTAGGTACCCGTCAGCGCGCGCAGTAGCTAACTTGGGCCACCGTGCTCCCTACCCATAAAAAAGCCGCAGCCCGAGGGCTGCGGCTTTAATCTGAAAACGAGTAAGGTTTAGGCCTTGGTGACCAAACCGGCTTTGATCGCCTTGACGGAGACCAGCATGCGTTTGGTGCCGCCGTTTGGCAGCTTAACGCGGATGCGTTGGAGGTTGGGGCGGAACTTGCGCTTCGTGATGCTGGTCACGTGCGTGCCGATGCCGCCGCTCTTCTTGGACTGACCCTTGCGGTTGATCCTGCTGCCCTTGACGGGGCGTTTACCGGTGATTGCACAAATTCTGGCCATGATGGTTTTGGATTGGTTAAAGGTTGAAGATAAAGGAGCGCTCCGGGGTCGAGGCAAGGTGATTTTTAAGATTCGCTCAGGCTTCAGCTGGAATGGCGCTGTGCATGGAGCACTTGAAATTTTTGTCCGAGGTGTGCGGGGTGGAGCAACTGCATGAGCGCCAATTTTCTCTGACTCAGACGAGAGGCCTCGGCGGCGGTGATGGTTGCGAGGGCTTTGGCGGCGTGGCGCACGAGAAAGGTTTCCTGTGAATCGATCTTGGGGTCGGCAAAGCCCTGGTGTTTTAACCGCTCGCTGAGCCAGTCCCAGCAGATGTGGCAGGTCAGATCCTGTTCGCCTGGACGAACAAGGAGCTCGTTGGATTGGGTGTGGCGGTAGTAGGCGCGTGCGGTACCAGCGGGCGTCGCGGTCGTGAGTTCGAGCCAAGACTTCCCGTAATCGCAGGCGACGAAAAGGCCCTGCCAGGTCTTGCCGGCGATCTGATCAAGGAGGCGATTTGCGGCCAGGGGTGCGTCGATGATGTAGCCCTCGGGCGCTTGGGAGGGCAACGCTGCAGCGGTGAGGGTGGGTAATTCGCACTCACTCAATGTGTGGTCGGATAAGCTTACGCCGAGTTCGCGCCAGGCGCCGCCGCGCCAGATGAAGCGATGAAAGGGTTGGGCGTCGAAAAGTTCGTTAGAAAAAACCACGCATAGGCCGCTTAGCGTGATGGGCGAGCCGAGTTGAACGGTGCGGGCACTCGCGAAGGGATGCGCCACCTGATCGAGGATGCCAGTTGATGTTTCTGCGCCGAGTTCGACGAAGTGGTAATCTTTGGGGTCGCGTGCCCCGAGCAGTTCGACGCAGGCGGCGACGATGAGTTCGCCGAAGATGGGCCCGCTGGTACTCGCGGTAAAAAAATCCGTTCCTGGCTCGTAGCCGACGCGAGGTTGTGGGCGGGCGTAGTAGCCGAGCGCGGGGTCGTAGAGGGCCAGTTGCATGAACTGGGCGAAGGTCATAGCTCCGCTCATATCAGCGTGCGCCCGAAACAATCGGGCGAAAGCGGGCGTGACGGGCGTTGCGGTTGGTGTGGTGGACGAACCCATTTACAAAGCGAGACGGATGCGCACTCTCGCGGGTATGTTCAAACGCATTCTCACGCTCGCCCTCGGGGTGATCTTGGGCGTCGGGCTCACGCTCGGCGGCCTTATGCTCACCGCGGGGTGCAGTATTTGGCCGAATCGTGAGTTGGATCGGGCTTCAGCGCGTGTGCGCGAAGTGATGGCGCTCGTGAATGAAAACTACGTTGAATCCAAAGCGGCCAATTACGCCGATTTAACCACAGCGGCCTTGCACGGTGTCGCGGATTCGCTCGATCCGCATTCTGAATTTATGGAGGAGAAGGACAGCGAACAGTTTGAAGAGGAATTGACCGGGCAATTCGGCGGGATCGGCATTCAGGTCGAGTCGCGCGGTGGCCGCATAGTCGTGATCGCACCGATTGCGGGTACGCCGAGTGAGCGCGCCGGCATTCGTCGCGGCGATGAGATCGCCAGTATCGATGGAAAAAATCTCGAGCGCGGTACCCAGATTGATGAGGTCGTGCGGCGCTTGCGCGGCAAGCCGCAGACCTCGGTCTCACTTAGTTTGAACCGCGTGGGTCAGGCGCAACCTATCGCCCTCGTACTCGTGCGCGAATTAATCAAAACCGAGAGCGTGCGCGGTGCGCAGATTATGGGCGATGGGGTGGGCTACATCCAGATCACCGAATTTGCCGAAAGTACGGGCGAGCAATTCGCCAAGGCGCTTGATGGGCTTCTTAAACAGGGGATCCATGCTTTAGTGATCGACCTGCGCAATAACCCCGGCGGCTTACTCGATGCCGCGGTCGAAGTGGCAGAATTATTTTTTAAAAAAGGCGAGCTCGTCGTTTACACGCAGGGCCGCAAGCCGGGCGATCGAGAGGATTTCCGCTCTGAGATCGACGGACCGCCGCTGGATTTACCGTTGGCCGTGTTGATTAATTCCGGTAGCGCAAGTGCGGCGGAAGTCGTCACGGGTGCGTTCAAAGATACGGGCAAGGCGGTGGTGGTGGGTGAGCGCTCGTTTGGCAAAGGCTCGGTCCAGTCGATCTTTAAACTTAAGAATGGTGAAGGCCTACGGCTCACTACGGCGCGTTATTACACGCCGAGCGGCATCAGCCTGCACGAGAAAGGCATCACTCCGCACATCGAAGTGGTGGCTACGCCTGAGGAAGATACGCAGTTGAGCCTGCAGCGCTCGCGGCCGGAGCGGGATAATCTCGTGGAGTTCAAAGAGCGTTTTGGTTTCACGCCAATCGAGGACCGGCAACTGCAGGCGGCGCTTGATGTGTTGCAAGGAGTACGCGTGCTGGCTGAACGCAACGGGCCTAATGCGAGCGGGCCCACTCGTTAATTTTTAAAATCGATCATGATTCTTGCGCTCGAAAGTTCCTGTGACGAATCGGCGGTCGCGCTGTTTGATCCTGCGCGTGGTTTGGTGGGTGAGTGGGTGCACAGCCAGATCGCCTTGCACCAGCCGCATGGCGGTGTCGTGCCGGATATGGCGACGCGGGAGCATTTACGGCAATTCGCCCCGTTGATTGCGCTCGCACAGGCGAAGCCGGAGTTTGCGGCGGTCTCGCAAATAGCAGTCACGCATGGGCCGGGTTTGGCGGCGTGTTTGGCGATTGGAGGGGCGGCAGCTAAGGCGTTGGCGCTCGCGCTGCGCGTGCCAGTCGTGGGCGTTAATCATCTGCGAGCGCATGCGTGGTCGACGTTTATCGCGGTGCACGCGGTGGCGCCAGGGGATTTTTCCGAACGGATGAAGGAGTACTTGCCCCATCTAGGGCTGATCGTGTCCGGCGGGAATACGTTGCTGTTTACAATCGATGAGGCGCGCCAGTTTACGGTTCTCGCTTCGACGCGGGACGATGCGGCGGGCGAGGCACTGGACAAAGGAGCGAAGCTTTTGGGGCTGGGTTATCCCGGCGGGCCATTGGTTGAAAAAATAGGCGCAAGCGGTAAGTCGGATGCATTTGATTTTCCTCGGGGTAACGGACCTCGCAGTGAATTAGATTTCAGTTTCTCTGGTTTGAAAACGAGCCTGCGTTACCGGCTGGAAAAAATGTCCGAAGAGGAGGTCGCCGCGCGTTTGACCGATTTGTGCGCCAGTTACCAACAGGCGGTGATGGATGCATTGGTGCGCAAGACGCAGGTGGCTTTGGAGCGGCGTGGATGGCGTAGTCTCGGACTTTCTGGCGGTGTGGCTAATAATGCCGTGCTGCGCGCGGCCTTGGCGGCGGAGGCACGGCGCGCCAAGGTAGATTTTTTCGCGGCGCAGCCGAAGCATACGGGCGACAACGCAGGGATGATTGCGTTTGCGGCGTGGGCGGACTCAACCGGCGTGCGCCGCGCAGAAGGACTGGACTTGGGCGTGGAGCCGAACGCTCCGCTTGCTTGATTGAGCACGACGAGCCGCATCCCCCTTGCTTCAGCTATGGGTTGACATCCTTCCGGCCTTAAAAGGCCGGGATTCCCTTTGCCTGCGTGGATAGACGCAAGCTGGGTTTGGTTCGCGAGTGTGAGGC
This sequence comes from Opitutaceae bacterium, assembly GCA_009919985.1. Lineage (GTDB taxonomy): Bacteria > Verrucomicrobiota > Verrucomicrobiia > Opitutales > Opitutaceae > Tous-C4FEB. Next base: position 1,314 of record RGAX01000091.1, on the reverse strand, counting down.
CCGATGGCCTCTGGGGGCGGAAGCCCCCGGCGCACAGTCACGGCCAGGTCCGGCCGCCAAGGCGGGCGCAGTGCGCACCGCCGAAAATGTTTGTTTACCGCGCCGCAGGATAATCTCGGCGGCCGCGAAGTCGGCGGCGTCGGTATACCCACAGCGAACACAGCGGAAGGTGTCGCGGTTCGGCCGGTTATCCTGATGGACATGACCGCACCCTGTACGGGGGCAAGTCTGCGAGGTATAGGCGGGGTCCACCTGGATGAAGGCGTGTCCGCGCCACGCCTGCTTGTAGGCTAACTGCTGCATCAAGATGCCAAAGCCCGGCTCCAAAAGCGCGCGGTTCAGACCGGCTTTTTGGGCTACGCGGGTGCCCGGGGCTTCGACCGTGCCCTGGGCGGATGCCGTCATGTTTTTGGCGCGTAAGGCCTCCGCCGCGATGAGTCCGTGGTTCTTGGACAAGTCGGTGGTGGTCTTATGACGCCAATCGTGGATGCGGCGGGTGATGCGGGAACGAAACGTGTTGAGCTTGGCGAGCGCCACGGCGTACCGATGCGAACCGGGGACGCAACGGGCGAGGCGGTGCTCCAGAAACAGGATGCGCTGGGCTTCCTTATTTGTCGCGACGGGCGCCGGCAGCACCGTGCGCGCGCTGGAGGCGAGCGTATGCTTGACCCCGTAGTCCAGGCCGACGCTGGCCACTGGGGTCGATGCGGGTAGGCTGAGCGGCAGCCGCATCAGCAAGGTGACGAACCAACGGCTAGCTTCGAACTTTACCGTGGCGCTACGCAGTTGCCCTGCGGGTATCCCGCGACCCAGGTTAAACGTGTTGCGTAGCCGCACCTAGCCGAGCTTCGGCAAAAACACTGCGTTTTGATTGAGTTGGACGTGCTGCGGAAAGCGCATCGTTGGCGTGGCCTCGCGCGCTTTCTGGAAACGGGGCGGTGCCTCGACTGCGCCGGAGAGAAACCCCGCTCTCGATTTGATGAAGTCCGCGAGTGCCTGTTGGAGCAACTGTTTCGGCACGAGGTTCAGCCAAAGGTTTTCTGCGCACCATTGGTCGAGTAGCCGGCTCAGCAAGCGTAGTCTATGCGCTCTCACTGCACTTGGTCTTTGTGACCAAATACCGGCAGGGTGCCATCACCGAGCGCGTGCGGGAGCACCTGCAACAGTCGTTCGCCTCGGTCATGGTCGACTTTGGCGGCGAGCTAAGCCAGATGGACGGCGAGGACGACCACGTTCATCTCCTCGTGTCGTTTCCACCCAAATACTCCGTCGCCACCCTCGTCAACTCCCTCAAGGGCGTTTCGGCCCGGCTCC
>RGAX01000010.1 GCA_009919985.1 Opitutaceae bacterium | reverse complement strand
ACGTTCATCCTCGATCGCGGCAACTACGAGACGCGCCTCGATAAAGTTTCCTTCGCTACGCCCGAGTTTCTCCCGCCGCTGCCCGCCGACGCGCCGCGCAACCGCTTGGGCCTCGCGCGCTGGCTCATGAGTCCCGCGCAACCCCTCACCGCCCGTGTCATCGTCAACCGCCAATGGCAGACCTTCTTCGGCCTCGGCCTGGTCAAAACCAGCGAAGACTTCGGCGTGCAAAGCGACCCACCCCTTCACCAAGACTTATTGGATTGGCTCGCCGTGGAATATCGGGACGGCGGCTGGAACACCAAAGCACTCCATCGCCTCATCGTCACCAGCGCCACCTATCGCCAATCTTCCCGAGTCACACCCGCGCTGCTTGAGCGCGACCCAGAAAATCGCCTCTACGCTCGCGGTGCCCGGATTCGTCTGCCCGCGATGGTAATCCGCGACCAAGCCCTAGCTGTCTCCGGGCTCCTGGTCGATCGCATTGGCGGTAAACCCGTATATCCGTACCAACCCGCCGACATCTGGGACTCGCTCGCGATCACCAAAGAGCGCGACTTCACCTACCCGCAATCCAGCGGCGAAGACCTCTACCGCCGCAGCCTCTATACGTTTTGGCGCCGCACCGTAGCGCCCTCCAACATGTTCGACGCCTCCGCGCGCAACACCTGCAAGGTTCGCACCGCGATCACCAGTACCCCGTTACATGCGCTGACCACGCTCAACGACCCGACCTTCATTGAGGCCGCCCGCGCCCTCGCCGCGCGCACGCTCCGCGCCGCGTCCTTCCGTGATACACGCCTCGCGCATGCCTTCCGCCTCATCCTCGCCCGAGACCCCGATGCCGCCGAGAAAAAGTTGCTCCGCACCAGCCTCGAAAAACAACTTGCCCGCTTCAACGCCGATCCTGACTCCGCCCGAGCGTTTCTCACCGTCGGCGCCATCCCGCGCGATCCCGCTTTCTCCAGCGCTGAACACGCCGCTTACACCGCCGTCTGCCTCGCGCTGCTCAATCTCGACGAAGCGCTGACCAAATCATGAACCCTCTCAGCGAAGCTCACCTGCAACTCACTCGCCGCCAATTTTTCGGCCGCAGCGCCACCGGCATCGGCGCCGCCGCGCTCACATCGTTGCTCAACCCCGACGCCCTCGCCGCACTCACCGCCTCCGGCAACGGCCTCCCGCATTTCGCGCCCAAGGCCAAACGCGTGATTCTCCTCTGGCAGGGCGGCGGCCCGTCCCAAGTCGACCTCTTCGACTACAAACCGGGCTTGGAAAAACTGCGCCTCCAAGAACTCCCCGAGTCGGTCCGCAGCGGCAATCGTCTCTCGACGATGACCGCCTCGCAGAAAAAATTTCCCATTCTTCCGGCGCTGAAACCATTCAAACAGTACGGCCACTCCGGTCGTTGGCTAAGCGAGTTGCTTCCACACATCGGCGGCTTGTCCGACGAGATGTGTCTCATCCGCTCGATGCGCACCGAGGCCGTCAACCACTCGCCCGGCGTCACGTTTTGCCTTACCGGCTCCCAGATTCCCGGCCGCCCGAGCATGGGCTCATGGCTCACCTACGGCCTCGGCTCACTCGCGGCCGATTTACCTTCGTTTGTCGTGATGACTTCCTCTGACCGCGAAAAAACCTGCGGCCAACTTTTCTACGAACATTATTGGGGTAGCGGCTTCATCCCCTCCAAATTCCAAGGTGTTCGCCTCCGCAGCGAGGGCGAACCTGTCCTCTACCTAAACGACGCGCCCGGTCTCGACCGAGCCCAGAAACGCGCGCTCCTCGACGACATCGCCAGTCTAAATCATCACCAACTCGACCTCCACGGTGACCCCGAGACCGATACCCGTATCGCCCAATACGAGATGGCTTTCAAGATGCAGGCGAGCGTCCCCGGCCTGCTCGAGCTCGACAAAGAATCTCCCGCGACCCTCGCCAGCTACGGCCCCGATGTGAACCGCCCCGGTAGTTACGCTCGTAATTGCCTGCTCGCCCGTCGCCTCGCCGAACGCGGGGTACGTTTCATCCAACTCATGCACGGTGGGTGGGACCAACACCGCAATCTCTCCACGCAGCTCGAGATCCAGTGCCGCGACACCGATCAACCCACCGCCGCTCTCATCAACGACCTTAAACAACGCGGCCTGCTCGAAGACACGCTCGTGATTTTCGCGGGTGAATTCGGCCGGACCGTTTTCGTGCAAGGTGATATCACCAAACGCGACGGCCACGGCCGTGACCACCTTGGCTCCGCTTACAGCACGTGGATGGTGGGCGCCGGCGTGAAACCCGGCATCGCCTACGGCGAGACCGACGACTTCAGTTACAACGTCGTCAAAGACCCCGTACACGTCCACGACTGGCAAGCTACGATCCTGCACCTGCTCGGCATCGACCATCAACGCCTCACCTACCGCTACCAAGGACGCCAATTCCGCCTCACCGATGTCCACGGCGAAGTGCTCCGCGGCCTGCTCGCCTAAACCCTTTTTCCTCCCCTCAATCCCAACGCCCAACCCCTCCTCCCCTATGCAAACTCGTCGTTCCTTCCTCACTCAAGTCGCCGCCACCGCGGCCGTCAGCGCGTTCTCCGCGCCGTTCATCCGCGCCGCCGATAAAGCCGGCTCCGGCCAACTCATCACGGGCACCGGCGCCCACCGCTACGAGATGATCCACGATTGGCTCACCGCCCCCGAAGGCCTCGTCTGGGGCGACACCCAAGGTCTTGCCCAAGATAGCCAAGGGCTCATCTACGTCGCCCATACCGTCAATAGCACCTCCATGCGCCCCGAGGCCATCGTCGTTTACGACGCCAAGGGTAAATTCGTCCGCGCCTTCGGCGAAGACATGCGCGGCGGCGCTCACGGCCTCGGCGTCCGCAAAGAAGGCAACCGCGAGTTTCTCTACCACTGCGACACCACGCGCTCCAAAGTCATCAAGACCACTCTCACCGGCGAAGTCGTCTGGTCCAAAGGCTACCCACGCGAAGACGCCGCCTACGGCGCCGCGCCCATCAAATTCATCCCAACCAACATCGCCTTCGCCCCCAACGGTGATTTCTACATCGGCGACGGCTACGGCTCCTACCGCATGCTCCGCTATTCCATCGACGGCAAATTTCTCGGCGAAATTTCCTCCCCTGGCAAAGGTGACAACGAAATTAGCAACCCCCACGGCCAATACGTCGATACCCGCGGCAAGGACCCGGTTCTCGTCATCGCCGACCGCGGCAACCGCCGCATCCAGACCTACACGCTCGACGGTAAACACCTCCGCACGATCAAGGACGACACCAAGCTGCGCCAACCCTGTCATTTCGACGTGCGCGGCGAGCTCATGCTCTGCCCTGACCTCGACAGCCAAGTCTGCCTTATCGACAAGGAGTATAATGTCATCGCCCAACTCGGCGACGGCATCGCGCACAATGGCAAGACCGGCTCCCGCCGCTCGCAATCGCGCGCCGAGTTCACGCCCGGCGAATTCATCACGCCGCACGGCGCAATCTTCCTCAACAACGGCGACATCCTCGTCGCCGAATGGCTCCCTATCGGCCGCCTCACGCTCCTGCGTAAACTGAGCTGAGTTTCTTGCGGCACCCCGCCAGTATTTTCCACTGCTGGCGGGGCGCCCATCCCTGTTGCTTTTCCTTTGTTCGTCTCGCCCGAGTTAATGTCTGCCAATACGCCCAAACTCCTGCCCCGCCTAACCGTCGCTACCGCACTCAGCGCCGCCACGATCGCCGCTGCTTTCGCATTTGCCCCCGACGGCATCGCCCACGGTGGCGGGCTGCGCTTGCTCGGCCGGCTACATCCACTACTCGTTCATTTTCCAATCGCTTTGCTGCTGCTCGTTCCACTTTTGGAAATTCTTGGCCGCCGCAGCGCCGCGCTCCGCGAAACCGCTGGCACGGTTCTCACGCTTAGTTTGGTCGGCGCCGTGCTCTCCGTTTTCGCTGGCCTCGCTCTCATGCGCGCCGATGGCCACGAAGGCGCCACGTTGGAAAATCACCTCTGGGGCGGCGTCACGGTCGCTGTCGCCACCGCGCTTGCTTGGCTCATGCGTGCTCGCTCACGCAGCCTTTACGTTCTCTCACTTGGCGCAAGTCTGAGCGCCCTCGCATGGGCCGCCCACCAAGGCGGCTCGCTCACGCACGGTGAAGACTATCTCACCGAACCCCTTCCGCCGGCGGTTAAAAAAATTCTGCGTATCCGCGAAAAACCCGCACCCGAAACCTACGCAACCGATACCGTCTTCGGCGGCGCCGTACGCCCCATCCTCGAGAAACACTGCTTCTCCTGCCACGCTGCGGATAAAGAAAAAGGGGATTACCGTATGGACACCTTTGCTGCGCTCCTAGCTGGAGGCAAATCTGGCAAAACCGCCGTCACGCCCGGCGACACCGCCAAAAGCGAACTTCTCCAGCGCATGCTCCTCGATCTCACCGACGAGAAAGTCATGCCGCCTAAGAAAAAAGCGCGCCCAACTACGAGCGAGATCGCCCTCATTCGCTGGTGGATCAAGCAAGGCGCATCGCGCGACACGCTCATCGCCTCCGTCAAAGATGCTCCGCTCGAAATCTCCGCGCTGCTCGCCGGCCCCAGCCTAAATATCGCGGCGCCCGCCGCGCCCACCTATCAATCCCTTGTCGGCGATTACAGCGCACTCCGCGGACAAATCGCCACGTTGGAGAAAAAGCTCCACGTTAAAATCACGCCCGTCTCCGCCCGCGCCGGTGACGGCCTCGTGCTCCAGACTCGCGGCGCCGAAAAAACTTTCGGCGATGCAGAACTCGCCGCCCTTGCGCCTGTAGCCGTGTTCATCGTCGAAGCCGAACTCGGCGGCACGCGCCTGACCGACGCCAGCCTCGCTGCGTTAAAAACCTTCGTCGCTCTTCAGCGCCTCAACCTCGAGCGCACTACACTCAGCGGTGCTACACTCGGCGAATTGAGCACTCTTAAAAAACTTACCTACCTTAACCTCTGTTCGACCGCCGTCACTGACGATGCGCTTGATGCGCTCGCCGGCATGCCCGCAATTCGCCAACTCTATTTGTTCGGTTGCAAAGCCACCCCCAACGGACTCACGCGCCTGCGCGCGGCCCTTCCGAAGACTGATATTGGCGATCTGACAGCGCCTTAATTAGGTCAGTAAAAAAGCGGATCTGAACGTCCGCGACTTAAGCGCTCTTACCGTTGCGGCAGCTAAGGATTCACCGCGAGCAGTTCGACTTCAAAAATAAGGCCCGCGCCGGCAGGCACACCACCGCCGCCCATCGTTCCATAGCCAAGGGAAGGTGGAACAAAAAACTCCGCTTTACCACCGGGCTTGAGCGCTTCCATCCCCTCCGCCCAGCCGGCAATGAGCGTCTTCATCACTAAATCCGCCGGCCCGCCGCGCGTACGCGAGTCGTCGATCACTTTTCCATCCTTCAACGTACAGAGGTAATGCACGCGCACGCGATCCGCGCGCGTCGGCACTGCGCCGGTGCCGGCGACAAGAAGACGAATCCCTAAACCGCTCGGTTGCCACGAGATGCCTGGCACGGTGGAGCGCGGGCCGTAGAGCCACTCACGCATGATCGTGGCGTCGTCGCGTTTGACGGACTTGGCCTCGGGCTGAGGCTGGCCGCAACTACTGAGTGCGCCCATCAAACCGAAACCGACTAAAATGAGAAAACCACGATGCCTCATGGCGTGCGCTGGATTTTTAACGCCTGCCACCGCAAGAGGCGGTCGGCGATTTTCGCTTCCCAGCCGGCGGTCTTCGGGGTGTAGAGGACGAGCGGTTTTTCCAGGTAATTTTGACCGGAAATATTTTCCGGAAAATCGTGTGAATAAAGGTAGCCTTTACCGTGGGCGTTTTGCTTGCTGGCAACGCCGCTTTTGTCGCGGAGTGGCAGTGGAACGGGTTGCACCGAAGCAGTTTTCAACGCCGCGTGCGCAGCGGCCAGTGCGAGCGTAGCGGAATTACTCTTCGGCGCGGTCGCAATATAGAGCGTGGCGTGCGCAAGCGTGAGTTCGGCCTCGGGCAGGCCGATAAAATCGCACGCATGATGCGCCGCGACCGTCAGCGGGAGCGCCTGGGGATCGGCTAGGCCCACATCCTCGCTGGCTAGTATCACGAGGCGACGCGCGATGAATCGCGGGTCTTCGCCTCCGGCGAGCATCTTGGCCAACCAATACATCGCGGCGTCGGGATCACTGCCGCGGCAACTTTTGATGTACGCGGAAATCGTGTCATAGTGTTCATCTTCGTCCGCATCGTACCGGATGCGGCGCTCGCGGGCAAAAACTTCAAGATCAGCGGCCGTAAGCGGAGCGCGATCAGGCAAGCCGAGGACAAGCACCTCAAGAGCGTTAAGCGCGCGGCGTAAGTCGCCATCGCAGAGCACCGCGAGATCGGCGAGGAGTTTCGCCTCGGCGGTGACACCGCGTGCGCCCAGCCCGCGGTCCACATCTGCGAGTGCGGCGGCGAGAACGCCCGCGATGGCGGCAGGGGCGAGAGGCTCGAGGCGAAAAAGATGACTGCGCGACAAAAGTGGCGGGTTGACGTAGAATCCAGGGTTGTGCGTCGTCGCGCCGATAAGACGCACGGCGCCTTCTTCAACGTCAGGTAAGAGCAGGTCTTGTTGCGACTTATTGAACCGGTGGAGCTCGTCGATGAACAGAATTGTTGCCGCCTCGGGACGTCGACGGGCGGCGGCAAGAATTTCGCGCAACTCAGCGACGTTGGACATCACCGCGTTGATTCGCACGAAGCGGCTGCCCGTCTCATGCGCAATGGCCTCGGCGATACTGGTCTTGCCGCAACCGGGCGGGCCGTAAAACAGGAGTGAACCGAAGCGATTTTGCGCAACGAGCCGCGGGAGCAAACTATCGGGCTTAAGAATATGCTCCTGGCCGACGACTTCAGCGAGACGGCGCGGCCGCATACGCGCAGCCAGCGGCTGGTGAGCGCCCGCACGTTTTTCGGCCTGAGCGGTCGCAGCGGGCGCGGGCTCTTCGGCAAAAAAATCAGGTTGGTCAGCGGCGGACATGCGGTGGCGTTAATCTCCGCGAAACCAGGCGGATGAAAAGGTATTTCAGTTTGGGGTGGAACGGCGGCGATTTTCGCTTAACCCAGGCGTTTCTTAGGAGAGCGGGAACGAGATGGCGGTGAGCATGCGTGTGGCGGAAGCTTTTGTCTTAGCGAAATAATCTCCGCCATAGATCGGACCGGCGTCACCGATAAATTTTTCCGTGTATTCGAGCCGTTTGCTCCATCATACTTTAACCCATGAAAAGTGCCTACGAACTTGCAATGGAACGTCTCGATAGATCTTCGCCGGCGGAGAAGCCTCTTACTTCCGAAAAAAAGGCCCGTCTCGCCGATGTCGACACCCTGTTTAAGGGCAAACTCGCGGAGCGGGAAATCTTCCTGAAGCAGCAATTAAATCAGGCCTACGCCGCGCAAAATGCAGAGGACGTGGATAAAATCCAAAAACAAATCGTCAGTGAGCGCGCACGGCTTGAAGAGGAACGTGAAGCAGAAAAAGAACGCGTGCGTCGCGCTAAATAAGTCAGAAAGTAAGGAAATCCCGGAGCGTCCTAAAGCTGACCAAACTGCATGTTGAATTGAAGAAGCCGAAAACGGCCAAACTGAATTGATGTGACCTACTTTTGCGTGGACGCAGGGGCGGATCCGGCAGAGGTGACCGATGGGGCTCCAGTCGGGGTGGAGACGTTGCGGCGAAAAATAAATCGATTGATGCGAGCGTTAGCCGTGGGATCGGCCGCGGTGAAGCGGCCTTGGTGCGTCAACGTGTCCGCCGAGACGTTGGTGCGGTAACGTTCGACGAGCTTGGGTTTTTCGTGCTCGGTGTCGGGCTGATATTTGGAGGGACGATGATCGTAGGCGTTGCGCTCGGGCGTCTTAAAATCGGGGCGGTGTGAGTCGGTCGTGATGAGGTTTTTTTCACGCGTCTCGGAGACATCAGTCGCAGCGCGACGCTCGGCGGTCGTGGTACTGGGTTGGGGCACAACGTTGGGCGTGACGCGGCGCTCTTGCAGCGCAGCGTTGGTCTCAGGCGTTTTTTTTGACGGCGTGACGCTCGCAGCCGGCGCGAAGGGTGTGTTGCGCTCGGCGTATTCGACTTTGGCGGCGTCGGCCGCGTACGCGGATGAGAGACAGACCAAAGCCAAGACAAAGCAGGATGCGTGGTTAGTTTTCATCGAACATGAACAGGGCGAACACGCGGGCTATTCCGGTTCGGCCGTGCCTTCAACCACGCAGGAGCGGGCTTCGGGGACTTGCGCGAAGAATGCTCGGAGCGCAGCAGAGAGATGGTCGGCGTAGCGGAAGTGCGCGCCCATACCGGTGCGCAGTTCGGCCTCGTAAATGAACTTATCACCGTGAGTGCTGTGTTCGAAAGGCGTCTGAGCGCCGAGTAGCAAAGAGTAAACGTAGGTGGCCGAGCCTCGTTGCATGAGCTCGCGGGTGAGCGCGAGTTGATCAGCCAGGAGCGTGGCGTGGGCGGCGTGGGTGATCTCCGAGGGAAGATAAAAACCAGCCTGGATCATCGGCGTGTAGCGGTGGCCCGTACGGTGGCGGTTGAGGTCGCGGAGCTCGGCAATGGCCATGTTGTTCCAAGCGAAACTCACGCGCATGCGGCGGGTGGCGGTGCCTTGTTGGGCGTAGCGGTTGCCGCGATGATTAAGCGCTTCGGCGACGGATTGCGTCTCGGCCAAAAACGGCGCGGTGGCGCGGTCGACGTGCACCCAGACTTCGTCGGAGAGCGGGGCGGCCGAGAGGCGGGCAAGTCCGAGCGAGAGCGACGCGGCGAGATCTTGGCGCGATTGTTCCTCGTAGGATTTTTCGGCGAAACTGTGACGCGTGAGACGCGGGGACTGTTTGACGAGTTCGGCGCGGATGAGCGCGGCGGCGGCGCGGGCTTCAGGGTGCGGAAGAGAGTCGAGGTGTTTCACCGTGACAGCCCACATGCGCGAAGTTTGGACGAGACCGAGATTGGTGCGCGTGGCGAGCGGGATAAAATAACGGGCGCGATCGAGAGCGTAGTTTTTACGGAGGCGTGTGACGACGATTGGTTTGGCGTCGGGTGGTAAACGCACGAGATCGGGTTGGGCGACGGCGAGGGCGTCGAGACGGGCGTATTCGGCGTGATAGGCGGCGAAAGAACGGGCAACGATGTCGCGCCAACGCGGCGCGAGATCCTCGGGAATGCCGAGTTCTTCCGCGGTGGGGACGTTGGCGGCGTCCATCGTGATATAGCGGGTGGAGGATTCCTGACCGTCAGCCATTTGCGCGATTTCGAAAATTTTATACGCGAGCCACATCGAGACGCCATCGAGGGCGATGGCGAGACCCCCCGTGAGTCCGCCGATGGACGCGTGGCCGTAATCGACGAATTTGAGGATGCGATCGATGGAGGCCTCCGGGTTGGCAAGGTCGACCTTGGCCATGATGACGTCGAGTCCCTCGTTGCTGCGCGAGTAGCGCGCCAGGACGGAGGCGAGCAGCTCGGGCGTGACCTTGGGAAGATCGGCAGCGGTCGGAGGTGGGACGAGGGCTAAGCCGGTGACTTTCATGTGCGATCCAATAGCCGCAAAGCGGAGTGAAAAGAGCAAGCCGCAGAACCTAGTTTAGCTCAGTTTCTAGGCGTTAGCCGCGCTTAGGCTGGAGGGAAGCAGGATAAATCCCGTGGCGAGGTCGCCAAGGATTTCGCTGCGGGTGCCACGGTGGTGCACGTGCCAGAGAGCAATCAACGCGCAGAAGAGCGCGTCGGTGCGGTCTTCGACCGGTTTGCTCCACGGGGCGACGAGCAGCGCGGGGGTTTCCGCGTCGAGGGTAAGAATGGGAAACTCAGCGGCGAGTAAGTCGCGAAGGAGACCTTGGAGGCGCCTAAATTCACGGCGACGGTCTGCGACCGGACCTTTCTTATATTTGATGATGCGCGGAAGCCGAAAAAGTCGGACCATCGCAGGGTGCGGGTAAACCTCGGCGGCGAGGCGAGGCGCGGAACCTTGCCAACCGGCTACAAAGCCCAAATCGGTCGCGAGGCGCGCCAGGACGCGCGGCGGGCGGGGGCATTGCGTGAGGTTGGCGGGGTGGCAGGCAGCGTGTTCGCGGTGAAAGAGCGTATGGGTGTGAGCCGATCCACCGGGCGTGCACCCGTGGGATTGGGGCACACAATGGGCGCGTCGATAGCCGCAAAGGCCGGTTCGTCGGGCTGTAGATGGGAGCCCAAAGCGGCGATCAGCGAGACGTCGCCGTGCGGATAAGCGTACCCGAGTACGTGGGCGCGACGACGGGCGTAACGGATGAGGCAGACGCCGTCAGAATTTTTTTCGCCCCACGCCAGATCGAGACCGATCAAGAGCATGGCGGCGACCAACGAAACTCAGCGGGCTGAGAGCCAGGCGCCGAGCGGGCCTTGGTAAAAACCGAGGACAACGACGGCGAGCGCGAGCGCACTGAGGGCGAAGCCGGTGACGAAATCAACCGGCGTACGCTCGGGGTGCGCAGGTGCATCAGCGGACTTGCCCCACGTCTCGAAGAAGGCGGCTTTGATCCAACCGAAATAATAGTAGATCGAAACGACGACGCCGATGACCGCGATGGCGAGCAAGCCGTAGAGGCCGGCCTGGAAGGCCGCGATGAAGATGAACAACTTGCCCATGAACCCGACCAGCGGTGGGATGCCCGCAAGCGAGCCGAGGCCGAGGGCGAGGACGAGCGCGAGGAACGGGCGGTCCTTGGCGAGGCCGGCGTAGTGATCGAGTTCTTGATCGGCGTCGTTGGCGCCAGCGACGTGGGCCATCACGCCAAACACGGCGAACGAGGCGAGCAGGTAGGCGAAGAGGTAGAAATAAATCGCACCGACAGCCATCGGAGCGCGACTTACAGCGGCGACGCCGAGTAGCAGGAAACCGGCGTGGGAAACACCGGAGAGACCGATGAGGCGTTTGACGTTGTGCTGCGTGAGCGCGGCGAAGTTACCAAACAAGAGCGTAGTCGCGGCGAAGAAGGTGAGCACCGGAGCGACAAGCCAAGCGTAACTGGCGAAGACTGTGCCCGCGAGCGCAAGCAGCGCGGTGAAACCGACGGCTTTAGACGAGACAGCAAGGAACGCGGTCACGGGCGTGGGCGCACCTTGATAGACGTCGGGCACCCAGATTTGGAACGGGAACGCGCCGATTTTAAAGGCGACGCCGGCGAGCACGAGAACAATACCGATGCTGGCGAGAAAGTTATGGGGGTTGGCGGCGAGGAACGCGGCGAGTTGGCCGTAATGCATGCTCTGCGCGGTGTGCGCGGGAAGCGCAGGGTTGCCAGCGACTCCGTAGAGAAGAACGATACCGAAGAGCATGAGCGAGGAGCTGAGCGCTCCCATGACGAGGTATTTAAGGCCAGCCTCGAGCGTAAGTGAAGTGCGGTAGTAGCTGACTAAAATGTACAGGCCGATCGTGACCGTCTCGAGCGCGACGAAGAACAACACGAGATGATTGGACTGCGCGAGGAGCATCATCGCGGCGGTGACCACGAGCACGATGTGGTAAAACTCAACGCGCGGCAGCGACTGTTTCGCCAGACTCACCCGAGCGATCAGGCAGACCATAATCGCGGCGAGTAGAAAGAACACGCGCATGACTTGGCCACCGTGCGTGTGCAGGAGCAGGCCATTGAAAGTCTCTTGGTTGAGATAAGCGGAGGGAGCATTGAACAGCACCCCGCCAAGGATGGTCACCAGGCCGACAAGTGCGGCTACCGGCACGATGCGGCCGTGTTCTTTGGGGAACAAGAGCTCGATGACGAGCAGCACAAGGGCGAGACCGCCGAGGAGAATCTCGGGGGTGATGGCGCCCCATAGGTTGCGACTGGCTAGGGTTTGAAGGACCGAAATATCCATTGCGGTGAAGCGTTACTTGGCGGCGCCGACCTGCCCGGCGGGCGCGGGCGAGAGCGTGGCATCGAGGGCGGTGGAGAGGGACTTCGGCCAGAAGCCGATGAACATGAGAGCAGCAAGAAGGATCAGGGCCGGGAGACGTTCACTCCAGCGCAGGTCGGAGACGGGATGCTCAGCGGCGATCTTAGTGAACTCCGGGCTGGCGGGGCCAAAGAAGACGCGGGCCGCGGCGCGCAGACCGTACACCGCGGAGATCACGACACCAGCGACAGCGAGGATAGTGATGAGCGGGGAAAATTTCCAAAGCGCGACGAAAATGGTGAGTTCGCCCCAGAAGTTGGCGAAGCCGGGCAGGCCGATGCCGGCGAAAGTCGCAGCGACGAAGAGCGCGGACAAGACCGGGGCTTTTTGTGCAAGTCCGCCCATCTCATCGAGCGCGAAGGTGTGGGTGCGGTGATAAACGCTGGTGGTCAGCAGGAACATCAGCGCGACCGAAAGGCCGTGCGCGACCATGAGCAACACGACGCCACCGACCCCGAGGGTCGAACCCGCGGCGATACCTAGGAACGCATAACCCATGTGCATCACTGAGCTGTAACCGACCATCTGCTTGAGATCGCGTTGGGCGATCGTGACGAAGCCGATCACAAGGACGTTACCGACGACGGCGAGCCAAGCGAGAGGGTGCGACCACTGAATGAGACCGGCAGGCAAGAGTGGGAGTGCGATCTGGATAAGACCGTAGAGTCCGAATTTTTTAAGCACACCAGCGTGGAGCATCGCGGCCGAGCTCGGCGCGGCACCGTAACCGAGTGGGGCCCACGTGTGGAGCGGCCAGAGCGAAACGAGAATGCCAAAGCCGAGGGCGAGGAGACCGAAAATGTTGTGTTGCACCGTAACCTCAAGAGGTTGGGCGGCGATCACGCGGCGCAGTTCGATTAGGTCAAAACTGTGGGCGCCGCTTTTGACATAGAGCGCGATCAGACCGATAAGCGAAAGCATCGCGCCGAGCGTAAGGTAGATCGTAAGCTTCATGGCCGCATAGTTGCGGTCCCGGCCACCCCAGATACCGACCATGATAAACGTTGGGATAAGAGCGAGTTCGTGGAAGAAATAGAAAAAGAAGATATCCACGCTGGCAAAAACGCCCATCAGCCCGCCTTGCATCACGAGCAGGAGCATGAGGTAGATTTTCAGGCGTTCGGCGCCTGACTGGATAGCGTAAATGCCGGCAGCAAACCCGACGATGCCGGCGAGCACGAACAGCGGGAGCGAAATGCCATTAAGGCCGAGTTTCAGGCCGATACCGAGACTGTCCAAGCCCGTGGAATATGACGTGAGGAACGCGTAGCCGTGCGTCTGCGCTGCAGTGCCGTAATAAAACCAAACGTGCAGCGCGAGCAGCAGCGGCAGGCCGAAGCCGACGTAGGCGAGCTTCACCGAGAAGCGCTTGGGCAGGCCGCACGCGATGGCCAACGCGACGGCGAGCGGCGCGAAGATGGCGGCGAGGAGGGGATCGAAAGGCAGAGTGCTCATCGCAGGATCAAAAATTGAAGGTCGCGTAGATCCAGAGGATCACGATGCCGAGCAGGAACCAGTAAACGTAAACGTTGAGACGACCCACATGGAGCGCACGGGCCCCGAGGCCGACCAATCCGACAATGCCGGCTAAGCCGCGAACGATGAGTCCGGCGAGGAAGATTTGTTCGAGGAAATTAAGAAAAAGGGCGAAGCGCTGCTGAACTTTCGCGACGTAGTATTCGTAACCGCGATCAAAGGAAAGCTGCAGGCCGGTGAGCGCGCCGAAGAGTCCGGGGGATTTTTGCTGGAGCGAATCCGTCGCCGTAGAACCATAAAGCGCGAGCGAGGCGCCAGCGCCGAGCACCATGACCGCAAGACTAGTGAGGAGGATCACGGTGTGATCGGCACCGTGCGCCTCAGGGATGAGATCGAACACGCCGGAGAACACGTCGGGATAAATCCCCGTATAGCCGCCAATCACGGTCAGAAGTGCGAGCACGAGCAGCGGGGCCGTGAGCGTGAGTCCGCCTTCGTGCGCGTGCGACGCGGCATCGGAGCGCGGAGCGCCGAGGAAGGTAATTTTCCAGAGACGCACCATGTAAAGCGATGTGAGAACGGCCGTGAGAGCAAGAACCGCGAAGACGGCTTTATTGTTGGCAAAAGCGAGGTAGAGAATCGCGTCTTTGGAGAAGAAGCCGGCAAGGAACGGAAAACCGATGATCGCCGCCACACCGAGTGTGAAGGTGACGAAGGTGAACGGCATTTTTTTCGCGAGGCCACCCATGCGGAAGATGTTTTGCTCGTGGTGGCAGCCGTGGATGACGGAGCCGGAACCGAGGAACATCAGGGCCTTAAAGAAGGCATGCGTGGTGAGGTGAAACATCGCAGCGCCAACGCCGGCAGCGAGGACGAGCGTGTGCGTGTCGGTGCCGTGAGCGTGCGAAACGGTCAACGAGCCGAGGCCGAACGCCGCGACCATGTAGCCGAGTTGAGAGAGCGTAGAATACGCCAACACTTTTTTGATGTCGCTCTGGACGATGGCGCAGAGGGCGGCGTAAAGCGCGGTTGCGGTACCGGTCCACATGATAACAGTGAGCGCATCGGGCACCATGAGAACGTTGATGCGACACAGCATGTAAATGCCGGCTGCAACCATTGTGGCCGCGTGGATGAGAGCGGAGACAGGCGTCGGGCCTTCCATGGCGTCGGGAAGCCAGACTTGAAGGGGAAGCTGGGCAGACTTGCCGACCGCGCCGCAGAACAGGAGTAGCGGGATCGCAGTGCTGATAACGAGGGCGTGCGTGTCGGCCTTGGTGGCGAGTTCGGAGAAGTTAACGGTGCCGTTGGCCCAGTAACACATCACGATGCCGAGGAGGAAACCAAAGTCGCCGACGCGGTTAGCGATAAAGGCTTTCTTGGAGGCGGCGGCGGGCGCGGCATTTTCATGCCAGTGGTTAATGAGCAAGTAGGAGCTGAAGCCGACGAGCTCCCAAAAAATGAACATCATGAAAAGATTATCGGCGAACACGATGCCGAGCATCGAAAACATGAAGATGGAGAGACCGCCGAAGTAGCGGGCCTTGGCCGCGTCTTCGTGCATGTAGCCGAGCGAGAAGACGTGAACGCAGAGACCGACGATGCCAACGATCACCAACATCAGCGCGGCGAGGTCATCGAACTTAAAGCCGATCGAGAGGGCGAAGTTGCCCAAGCGGAGCCACTCGAAGGATTCGCTGAAGCGCTCATTATTAAGCGCGAGCAGAAGAGCGAGGCCAGCGATAGCAGCAGCCGTGAGCGTCGATAAAATCGAGGCGATACCGCCAGAGCGGCGCAGGCAAAGCGCGATCACCGCCGCCGAAGCGAGCGGGAGCAGCAAAACAAGGAGAGCGTGCTGGAGCATGGTCATCGGCGTCAGTTCTTCAGGGTGTCGAGCTGGTCTATCTGCACCGTCTGTCGGCGGCGGAAAAGCGCGACGATGATGGCGAGACCGACGGCGACCTCGGCGGCCGCGACCGTGAGGATGAAAAAGACAAAGACATTACCATCCATCGTGCCGTTGACACGCGAGAAGGCGACAAGCGCGAGCGTCGAGGCGATGAGCATCAGCTCGAGACTCATGAAGACGATCAAGGTGTTGCGTCGAATGAGCACGCCAAAGAAGCCGATGGCAAACAGCACGGCACTTACGATCACGTAGGCGTTGAGACTGGCGGTCATCATTTGGTGTCCTCCGCGATTTCGTGTTTCTTGCTGAGCACGATCACGCCGAGCATCGAGATCAACAGAAGGAAACCGATGATCTGCACGGGCAACAAGTAGGTCGTGAATAATTGGTAAGCGTACAGTTTCAGTTGAGCGCCGCCGGCGAGACTTACAGGGGGCGAACTTACAATCTGGCCTTTCAAGGCGACGCTGCCGATACCGGCGAGCAAGAGCGCGAAGGCGACAAAACCCGCGATCGTGCGGAAACCGCGCAGACCGAAGGTTTCTTTACCCTGCACGTCGAGCAACATGACGATGAATAAAAACAAAGCGGCGACGGCGCCCGCGTAAACTAAAAGGAGCACAAACGCCAAGAGGTAGGCGTCAAGCTGGACGAAGAGTCCGGCGACGCCGACAAGGCAAAGGATTAGACAGATGGACGCGTTGACGGCGTTCTTGTTCACGACGACACCCACAGCGCAAAGCACCGTGAAGATCGCGAAAAGCAGGAAGAGAAATTGGGCCATGTCGGTCGGGTCGGGCTTAAAAAAATTCGGTGATGAAGGCGAAGCGAAGAACGGGCAACGCTGGATTAGTGGGCGTTGCCGTGTTCTTCGGCGGTTTTTTTCTTATCCCATTTGTGGTGGGCATCGGGCAAGGTGCCACCGAGTTCGTAGAGGCGGTCCTTGTCGTTCACCATCTCGGCGCGGGTGTAGCCGGACATCGAAAATTGATTCTGAAGGAATATCGCTTCTTCGGGGCAAACTTCCTGGCACAGGCCGCAATAAATGCAGCGCAGCATGTCGATATCGAACGCTTGCGGGCCTTTCTCAACGTGCGCGCGATCCGCTTGATCGGCGGGAATCTCACCGGGGGTGATGCGGATGGCTTTCGGCGGGCAGACGAATTCGCAGAGTTGGCAGGAGACGCATTTCTCGCGGCCATTGGGATCTTTCACTAGCGTCGGAACGCCGCGATAACCAACCGGGATCGCCGGACGTTGCTCAGGATACTCGAGCGTTTTCTTCGGCGCGATGAGGTGCTTGAAAGTCGTCTTCAACCCGCCGGCGATCTGCGGGAGATAGGTGCGCTCGAGAAAGGTGAGCGGCTTGCGTTCGACGGTGATTACGGCCATGGCGCGGTTCGGTTGAAAATTACTTTTGAATCAACGCGATGGCGATCGCGTAGAAGAGGAGGTTGGCGATGGAGAGCGGCAGCAATTTCTGCCAGCCGATCTTCATGACTTGGTCGTAGCGAAAACGCGGGAGCGTCCAGCGCACCCACATAAAGAAGAAGATCATCGCGAGCACCTTGCCCATGAAGATGGCGATGGACAAAATCCCAACAAAGAGCGGCGCGTGCGCAAACGGCAGGAACGTGCCGAGGATATCCACGGCCGTCGCGAGCGAGACCCACGGGAGCGGGTTCCAACCGCCGCCAAAGAGCAGCATGAATACAGCGGAGCCCACGATCATGTGCGAATACTCCGCGACGAAGAACAGACCCCATTTAAACGCGCCGTATTCCGTATGAAAACTGCCGACCAGATCCGACTCGGATTCGACGGTGTCGAAGGGCTGGCGATTTGTTTCAGCGAAGAGCGCGACAAGAAAAATAAAGGCTGAGATCGGCATCAGAAAACCAAACCACATGCCACCAAGGAAACCGGGCTGGCTTTGGAACTCGACGACGCGGGCGAAGCCCATCGTGCCTTCGGTACCGGGCGCGTTGACCCAGAGAAATACCGGCAGAACAGCGAGCGTCATCGAAAGTTCGTACGAGATGAGCTGCGCCGAGGCGCGGACACTACCAAGAAAAGGGTATTTGGAATTCGAGGCCCAGCCGGCGAGAATTGCGGAGTAAACCCCCAAGGACGACACCGCGAACACGGCCAACATGCCGATATCAAGCGGCGCTAGCCCGAGCGGGATTAGTTTGCCCGCCGCATCGAAATACGCACCGAAAGGCACCGCGACGACGGTCGTGAGCGCGGGAATCATCGCAACGATGGGCGCGAGCACGAAGTAGAATTTGTTCACATGCCCGGGCAGTGAATCTTCCTTAAACATCATCTTACCGCCGTCGGCCATGACGTGAAACACGCCGAGACGTTGCAGGAATTTACCGAGGAACGGAATCCACGCGACCCACGGCACGGTGGCGCGGTTGGGGCCGGGGCGGTCTTGAATCCAGGCGGCGACCTTGCGCTCAGCCATCGAGCACGCGCCGGCGATCGGGAAGATCACCATGATCACGGCGAGGCCTTGCAAAATCAGGCGGATGACGTGCGGAATTTCGAAGTAGAAGTCGAACATGGCGGCGCTTCGGTTCAGGCGGTCGCAGCGGCAACGGCGGGTTGCGCGGGTTTATAGTGGAGGGTCTCGCCTTCGACAAAGGGCAACGCGGCGTACGGCGTGGCATCGAGCACCAAGCCGGTCTCGGGGAGATTGGCGAAGGTCATCGTCGCGAGCGCGGGGACTTCGGCCGCGATAACTTTCCAGAGCAAGCCGAGTTCGGCGGGGAGCGCGGCCCCACCAGCGGCGGCGACCAACTGGGCGAGGACAACAAGGTCGTCGGTCGCACCGGCGGCCGCAGGAACGGCTTTGAGGGTTTTCTGGATGCGGAACTGTTGGTTTACGTACGTGCCACTCTTTTCAAAGACGGTGAGCGTCGGGAACACGACTTTCGCGGCGGCGCTGGTGGCATTGGCGTGGGCGCCGAGGTAAACGATAGAAACTTTCGCAAGCTGCGCGGCGGTGAGGCCAGCGGCGGCGAGGTCTTCGTTGATGGCGACGACAACTTTGATTTTGCCGGCGTCGATTTGTGCGGCGAGGTCGGTGAGTTGCTGCGCAGGCAAAGTCTTAATGAGGCCGGTGACAAGAGCGCCGCGGACGTTGGGGTTACGGTCAGCGGAGATGAGCAGCTTGTCGCCCTGCCCTACTCGGCTGACGAGTTGCGCGGAAGCTTTGAGCGCGGTGGCGAGGTGGCGGGTGAAGAATTGTTCTTCCACCGTGCTGCGAGCGGAGCCAACGACGGCGATGGCGCCGGGCGTAGATTTGAAGAGCGCGGCCGCACGAGCCACGAGGACTTCAATGGTCTCGGTGGCAGCGAGGCGATCAGCGGCTTTGACAGCCTTATAAAGTACGCGGGCGCTGTCGGCGAGCCAGGTATCGTTCACCTCGTCGTTGCGACGCGGAGTAATGCGATAGATCGTGCCCTCGCGGGACCAGACGAGGGTGTTGGCGCCGACGGAGGATTCGGTGTCGATGGCGTTGGTCTGCTTAAGAAACCAGACACGCATCTTAAAGCGGAAATCGGTGCTGGTGAGCGCGCCGACCGGGCAGATGTCGACGGTGTTGAGCGAGTAATTATTCTCGAGTTTCTTGCCCGGGTAGCAGGTGAGCGTCGAGTAACTGCCCCGATCGACAAAGCCGAGGACGTCGTCTTGGGCGATTTCCTTAGAGAATCGGATGCAGCGGGAGCAGAGAATGCAGCGCTCGTCGTCAAGGGTGACGCGGGGCCCGAGTTGGGTGCGCTTGGGTTTAACGTTTTTTTGTTCAACGAAACGGGAGTAGCCGCGACCGTAACCGGTGGCTTGTTCCTGGAGTTTACATTCGCCGGCTTGATCGCAGATTGGGCAATCGAGCGGGTGATTAATAAGCAGAAACTCCATGACGCCTTCGCGGGCGTCTTTGACCATAGGAGAGGTCGTCTTGACGTGGAGGCCGGGGGAGACGTTGGTGCCGCAGCCGATTTGGGGACGAGGGATCCAGTTGATCTTCTGCTTGCCGGTGGCCGGGTCCATGATCGGCGCCTTGGTGGCGGGATCGACGGCGGGCATGCCCATTTCAATCAGGCACATGCGGCAATTACCCACAACCGATAGTTTCGGGTGGTAGCAATAATGCGGGACGTCGACGTTCACCAGGCGGGCAGCCTCGATAACGTTGGTGCCTTTGGGCACGGCGATCTCCTGGCCGTCGATGTTGACGGTGACGAGGTCGGGTTTGGCGGGAGCGATCATCGGGACGGGAGAGGGTTAAACGAGCGCGACCGCGTCGGCCGGTTTCGCGGTCTTTTTGGTCTCGGGATACTGTTTAAATTCGTCGCCGAATTTGGCGATAAAGCTCTGGGTCGGCCACGAGCAGGCTTCGCCGAAGGCGCAAATGGTGCGGCCAGGTATCTGGTCTGCAACACTCTTGAGCAGCGCTGCGTCTTCGTTGCGCGCTTGGCCGTGCACCATGCGCGAAGTGATTTTCTTCATCCAAAGCGAGCCTTCACGGCAGGGCGTGCATTGACCGCAGCTTTCATGAGAGTAGAAAGCGTTAATGTTGGCGAGGGCTTCGACCATGTTGACGGTGTCGTCCATGACGATGACGCCGCCGGAGCCGCCCATCGTGCCGATCATGCCCAAGGAATCGAAATCCATGGGTACATCTTCAACGCCCCAATCGTAGTCGACTAGCTCGGTACCAACCTTGCGCTTACCCTTGAATCGTTCGCCGAAACGAAGGATTTTGGCGGAGGAACCGCCGGGGATGACGGCTTTGAATTTACGACCGGGCAGCGGGCCGCCACAGACCTCGTTGAGGAGTTGGCCCATCGTGATCGTGCCGGCGGGGAACTCGTAGTATCCGGGGCGTTGCACGTGACCGGAGACGCAGAAGATGCGCGTGCCGGTGTTGCCGGGCGTGCCAATCTTGGCGTATTCGGCGCCGCCGTGTTCAGCGATGTACTTCACGTGGCAGAGCGTCTCGACGTTGTTCACGATCGTCGGGCACTGGTAGAGGCCGAGAACAGCAGGAAAATACGGGGGCTTGATGCGCGGGTTGGCGCGTTTGCCTTCGAGCGATTCGATGAGACCGGTCTCTTCGCCGCAGATGTAGGCACCGGCACCGCGGTGGACGAAAATTTCACAGGAATAGCCGGTGCCAAGGATGTTAGGGCCGACGAAGTTGGCCACGCGAGCCTCGGCGATGGCTTTTTCCAAAATGCGGGCGCCATGCGGCATCTCGCCGCGAATGTAGATGTAGGCCTGCTTCACGTTGTTCGCAAAGCACGAGATCATCGTGCTCTCGATCAACTGATGCGGATCCTGATGCATGATGTAGCGATCCTTAAAAGTGCCAGGCTCGGATTCGTCGGCGTTGACGATGAGATAAATGGGTTTGCCGCTCTTGCGGTCCACCAGGCCCCACTTCACGCCGCAGGGGAATCCGGCGCCGCCACGGCCGCGCAGGCCAGATTTTTTAACTTCGTCGATGATATCCTCGGGCTTACGGGCAACGGCTTTTTTTAGGACTTCGTAGCCGCCATTACGCAGGTAACAGCCGATGTCGTTAGTGTAGCCGGGTTCGTCAATGTGCTTGAAGATGATGCGGTGTTGTTCGGGAGCGGGCATGGACGGAAAGGGGTCAGCGTTTCTTGGCTTCGGCTTTGATTTGGTCGCTCAACTGCTTCGCTTTCGCGCAGTCGACCTTCTCGTGGAGTTCGTCGTCGATCATGACGACCGGAGCGGTGCCGCAACTAGCGAGACATTCCACGAAATCAACCGTGACTTCGCCATCGGGCGAGACTTCGCCAAGGTGGGTGTGAAACTCTTTCTCAAATGCCGCGCAGGTCTTGTAACCGCCGAGTAGCGCGCAGGAAAGCGTGCGGCAGACCTTGATGTGCCGACGACCGATGGGCTTCTGCCGGAACATCGGGTAGAACGTGATCACTTCGAGCACGTTGATCGGTTGCAGTTCAAGCTTGGCTGCGACCCACTCACTGGTGTCGGGCGGAAGATGTCCGACATCCTCTTGGATGAGATGCAGCAATGGGAGCGTGGCGCTCCGCTTCGTCGGGTAATGCGTAATTACCTCGTCGATCTTGGAGAGTGTTTCGGGCTTGAGATTCATCGAGCTGGGTTCGCGAAAAAAACTTAACGGTCGCACTCGCCCATGACGAAGTCGAGGGAGCCGAGCAACGTGACGACATCGGACATCATGGTGCCGACGCAGACTTTGGGTAGGATAGACAGATTGCAGAACGAGGGTGAGCGGATCTTCATACGCCACGGCACGCCGCCGCCTTTACTAACGATGTAAAAGCCGAGCGCACCCTTGGGGTTTTCCGCCTCGAAATACACTTCGCCGGCCGGGATCTGCGGGCCTTCGGTGACGATCATGAAGTTGTTAATCAACTCCTCCATCGAGGTGAGAATCTTATCTTTCGGCGGCGCGAAGATCTTGCGCGCGTCCTTCGCGTACCAATCGCCGCTGGGGAATTTAGCGACGATCTGGCGGATGATGCGCACCGACTGGCGCATCTCTTCGCCGCGGCATAGATAACGATCGTAGCAATCGCCCTTCGTGCCCACCGGAACATCAAATTCGTACTGCTCGTAGCCTGAGTAAGGCCGGTCTTTACGCAGATCGAGCGCCACGCCGGAACCACGCAGATTAGGTCCAGTGAGACCATAGGCGAGCGCATCGGCTTTCGTGATGATGCCGACGCCGACGGTACGGTCTTGGAAAATCTTATTCCGCGTGAGCAGCGCCAACGTTTCCTCGAGCGCAGGCTCGAACTGATCACAAAATGCGATCACGCGGCCAAGCCAACCCTCGGGCACATCACGCGAGACGCCGCCAATACGCGTGTAACTGGTCGTGAAACGAGCGCCGGTGAGCTCTTCGAAGAGTTTGTAGAGGTGTTCGCGCTGATTGAGCGAATGCACGAGCACGGTCCAAGCGCCGACATCCAAGCCAAACGCTCCGAGGCCCATCAAGTGCGCCGAGATTCGAGCCATTTCCGCCGTGAGCACGCGGATCGCTTGGCAACGCGCTGGGACTTCGAGGCCCGCGAGTTTTTCCACCGCGATGGCGTAGGCCATGTTGTTGGCCAGCGGGGCGAGATAATCTAACCGGTCCGTGTAAGGCACGAACTGGTTGTACGTCATGTTCTCGGCGATCTTCTCGTCGCCGCGGTGCAAGTAACCGACGATCGGGTCGCACTTCGTGAGGACTTCGCCGTCGAGCTCCATCTGGAGGCGCAACACGCCGTGCGTGGACGGGTGGGAAGGCCCCATCGAGAGGGACATCTTTTCCGGCGCAAATTCTTGCTCGGCGCCGGCGGCTTTCGCCGCGCTATCTGGAAAGGCAATTTCGGTGGCCATGGCGTCGGTAAATCAGGCTTGGGGTTTAGCGGAGCGTTCGTTCCAGCTCTCGTCTTTGGCGCGGGGCTCGGCTTCGGTGAGGTTCATCTCGCCGGAAGACGCCACAAAGGGTCCGCCTACCATCGGCGCCGGGATCACTTTGGCTTGGGTTTCTTCGGCCACTTCGAGATCGGGCAACGCTGTCTCGATGCCCGCCAAAGGGAATTCCTTACGCAAAGGATGATAGGGATAACCATCCCACATCAAAATGCGGCGCAAGTCTGGGTGACCTTCGAACTTAATCCCAAACATATCGTAGGCCTCACGTTCGTGCCAGTTGGCCGCTGGCCAAAGGTCCACTACGCTCGGCACCGCCGGAGCCGCATCATCGCCCGTGCACGCCGAGGCCACACGAACGGCCGCGTGCGAGGTCGTCGAATAAAGATGATAAACCGCCGTAAAGCGGGGTGTTGCACCCTCAGCCCAATCGATCGCCGTGACATCCGACAGCAAATCAAAACCTGCTTCATCGCGCAGCGATTTCAACGCGGCGACAAGATCCACAGTCGGCACATCGACCGCAGGACAATCGCGGCTAGCGCGGTCGGTCACCTGCGGAAATTTAGCCTTGAGGGCGCTAAGGGCGTCGACGGAAGCGGACATCGTTAAAATAAAAATACGTTTAACCTAGAGCAGAACTCAGGCCTTAAAAAGTTGGCCGGCAGAATGCTCGGTCTTGATCTTGCTCTGAAGCTTGATGAGAGCGTCGAGCAACGCCTCGGGCCGCGGAGGGCACCCGCTTACGTACACGTCGACCGGAATGATCCGATCCACGCCCTGCAACGTCGCGTAACTACGGTACATGCCGCCCGAACTCGCGCAGGCGCCCATGGCGATCACCCATTTGGGCGAGGTCATCTGATCGTAAATACGACGCACCACCGGTGCCATTTTGTAGGTCACAGTACCGGCAACGATCATGCAATCTGCCTGACGCGGGGAAAAACGCATCACCTCAGCGCCGAAGCGCGCGATGTCGAAGCGGCCGTTACCGACGGCCATCAATTCGATGGCGCAGCAGGCCAAACCCATCGGCATCGGCCACACGGAGTTGGTGCGGATCCAGTTAATGACCGCGTCGGCCCGAGAGACGATGACTTCGCCTTCGACCTTGCCGTTGTAGCCAAATTCGGAGTTTGCCGAGACCATGGATAAAATTGGGTTGTTAAAACACTATCGCCGCCGAACGTAGTGACCAAGGTCGGTCGAGCAAGATGCTTTTCCAGAAATCCTCCGGTCATTAGCCCGAACGAGCGACCCTGATTGAAAAACTGGCGAAGGATACGCGATTGTAACACGGACTAGGGTGGCGCTAATAACCACCTCAGGCCGCCGCGCCGCTCACGGCAGAAGCGCCACCGGATCCATACCGTAGGTGTCTGCGACTTTTCGAATCTGCGTGGCAGTCAATTGCCGTTCACCCCGCAGCAGCCGATAGGCGAGAGACACATCAATTCCGATAAGTTTCGCCAGGTTCGTAGCCCCTTCGTTGCGTTCCGCGAGCACGAGACGCAGCAGTTCCGATCCCGTTGTCCGGCTGAGAGGAAACTGCGTGCTCTCCCATTTTTCATAGAGATCGCTCAGGAGGTCGAGGTAATCGGCCTGCTCGGCGTTGAGCGTGTGTCCAGCGAGTTGGTCAATCATCTCGGCGGCGTTGTCTGCATCGACCTGATCGCGGATGGGACGGAGCAGGTGCAGCCCCATCAGCCCCGCGTAGGTCTTGGGAATCTTGGCACGAGGCATAGAGGTCTGGGTCGCGGTTTTCATAGGCGGTTTTTCCAAGTGTTGCGGGTGTATTCGGCGTGAGTGAGGAAATTGAGGACAAAGACCTTTTGTCGGTCGTAGTGGATTGCGGTGATTAGGCGGAAATCGTTGCCCCACACATTGAAGATGGTGACGGTCCTACCGCTCTTCACCTTTACTTGATCGGCGTGAGGAAACATGCGGCGAGTTTCGACGAGATTTTGCCACGTACCGGAGAGCACTAGTCGGGCCCAATCGCCCAACGGCCGGCCGGCCTTGGGGAAACGGGCGGCATACTGGCGGAGGGTGCTTCGTTTAATCAGCCTCAAAGTGAGGACATTATGTCCACATTGTGGCATTATTGTCAAATGCCAGAATCCGCGGTTTCAATTTCAACAGACAAGTTCGGGTTACGAGACCACTCGACTTGGGTGCCGGAACACAACTACCCCAATTCGCGTTCTTTGCGAAACTGGCGGAGGGGGAGGGATTCGAATCGCCTGGGACCCAACAACCGAAAAGCCTGATGATGCGAGCTTTGAGGTTGATTGTTAGTTAGTTAGAACAGGAAAGAACGCGCAAACAGTTGCGACAAAAACAAACCAAAAACGGGCGGCCGGCAAATCTGTGGCAAATAATTGAGGGTAATTTCGGGCGAACTTAATTTTATGATACAGCAGCAAATTTCGGATGCCGAGATTTTGACTCTGGTTGCATCTATGACGCGTTGATTGGCACCATGTGAGTCCAACCTAACGCCGACTACTCCCAGAGCTTTCGGCGCTTGCCGCGCTTTGAAGTGACCTCGGTTGCCAAGACATTCGCAACGCCGAGATGAATCGCCGTTGCGCGCTCCGCAGTGGCGGCGGGAAGCTCGGCCGCAGCGGCAAACTCGGGCCAGCGCTGGATCACGGCCGAGACTTCGGCATCGATCTTATCGAACTCGTCGCGCCCAATACCGGCGTCGGCCGCCACCGCGGCGAGCGTGGTTAGCCTAGGTGCCGAGCCTAATGTGTTGGGTGTGAGCCCATGATAGTTGCGCCCCTCATCGGCATTGAGGGTCATGTCGTAGGCCGGCGAGAGCGTCCATTGCGCGGTGGCCTCGTCATATAGAAAACTGTGGTTCTTTCCGTGGTCGTCGGCGTTCGCCGCCCGCACATTGAAAATCATCCGCCGGACCGCTTCGGCAACTTCGGTTTGATCGCGGGTCAATTGGCGCGTCGTCAAAAGCAGGTGCCGGTAGTCGAGCCGGTGCGTGTGCAAAGCTCCCGCCAACGTCATGAGATGAAAGCG
>RGAX01000090.1 GCA_009919985.1 Opitutaceae bacterium | reverse complement strand
AAGAGCGTGACGAACATCCCGAACTTATCTTACCGCTGCAAAAACTCGACCACGTCCGCAGCCAAGACGCTCCGGCCAAACTCTTCCAAATGCTCGAAGGCACGAGACATGACCTCGTGTCGCAGGGCCCCGACTGGTAATGACTATGCGTTCTCTTTCTTCTATTTTGTTGGGTTCGACGTGGGTTTTGGCCGCGAGCCTCCTCTCGGCGCAGACGCCGCCCGCCCCGACGCCCGCCATCGAAGGCGTACCTTTGACGCAGATCGCCACCGTTGCCCTGCGCACCGAGCGCGACACTTTCTGGGTCGGAGAACTCTTCTCGCTCACCGAAGACATCACGGTGGCCCGTCGGCAGTTTCAATCCCTCGGCGGTCCCTTCGATTGGAGCAGCCCGCAGTTTAACGCTGAGGACTGGTCGTCTGCGTCCACCCAAGAAGCGCGCAACAAAGTCCATCTCACGCGCACCACGCGCACCTATGGTCGCACCGCCGGCCCCTCCGTGCTCCCGCCCGGCCGCCAACCGCTCACCCTCGTCACCGACATCGCCGCTAACGGCCAACCGCTCACCGATGGGTTTATCCTTTCGAGCGCACCGCTGACGCTTAACTTCAAACCGTTGCCCACGCCGGCCCCAGTCGAGTTCGCGAAGGCGGTCGGCAACTTCACACTCAAGGCGAAGGCCGCCGCGGCGCAGGTCGCCGTCGGCGAATCTGTGACGTGGACGATCGAACTCGCGGGTACGGGCAATTGGCCCGAGATCAGCCGCCTCCCGGCGCAGACGATCTCGCGCGATTTTCAAATCGTCACCCCAGTCACTAAGCGCGTGATGAACCGCGGCCAACTCTTTGAAGGCAGTCTCACGCAAGAGATGTTGCTCATCCCTAGTCGGCCCGGCGCGTATCAACTCGGGCCCGTGCGCTTCGTTTACTTCGACCCCAAGGCCGGCGCTTATCAGATGCTCACGAGCGAATCCGTGGCGCTCACCGTGACCGGCGAAGCCGCCGCTCCGGGCACCATCGTCCCGCCGCCCGCCACAGTTGACACCTCCGCGGGCGGCGCCGATCGCGTGCCGGTGCCTGTGCCCGTGGCGCCGCCGCCATTGCCGCTCGATCCCATCGCGGGCGCGCGCCTCGGGTTGCCGCCCTTGGCCTCGAGTAGTTTGATGCTGTTGGTGGTGGTGCCGCTCGTGGTGGTCGTGGCGTGGTGGCTCCGCTTGGCCGCGAGTCGACGTTACGCGACCGATCCGCAGCGTCGTCGTCGCGAAGCGCGCGCACGCATCGAAGCGGAGCTGGGGCACCTCGCTGGGGCTGCGAGCTTGTCGCGTGCTCAGATCGTGCAACACCTCCGCACCTGGCAGCACGCCGCGGCGGAGTTTGCGGAGATCGCCGAGGCTTCGCCCACGCCCGCGCAGATCGCCGGAGCCTTGGGGCACGTGCGCACGGGTTTGTCGTGGGCGCAGCTCTGGCGCGATGCCAACCACGTGATCTATGGCGAGACGCAGACGTTGCCCGCCGACTGGTTACTGCGCGCGCAAGGCGCGTTGTCGGATGCGCCTTTGGCCGATGTGCCGCTACAGGCGCTGTTCTTGCGCCGTAACCTCTTTCCTTGGACTGCGCTCCTCGTATTCGCGTTCTTATCCCTCCCAGTGCGGGCCGATGCCGGATCTGAGGCGTATCGCATGGGTGACTTTAAGAAAGCCGAAGCGGCGTGGCGCAGCGCCCTCGCGGCCTCGCCCTGTGATGCGGCCCCGCGCGTCAACCTCGCGGCGGCTCTCGCGCAACAAAACCGTTGGAGCGAATCGGCTGCACACGCGTTGGCGGCCTTTTGTCTGGCGCCGCAAGACGCGGCGATCCGTTGGCAGTTTAACCTCAGTTTAGAGCGGGCGGGCATAGATCAACCCGCGTTTGTTGCGCTGGCGACGGGCGCAGGGTGGGGTGGAGTCGCGCGTCGGCTCTCGCCGGGCGCGTGGGGTGTGGCCTTGGCTGGGGCGGCCTTGGTCTGTGCTCTGGCCTTGGGCCTGTGGCTTTGGGCGCACTATCGGGCTCGACCCGTCTGGCTGCGGCGTGTCGCTGAGGTGTTGATGGTGCTCGGGGTCCTGCTGGGCGGGTCGGCGCTGATGAGTGTGCGGACCTATGGGGTGCTGGCGCAAAGCA
Source organism: Opitutaceae bacterium (assembly GCA_009919985.1). GTDB lineage: Bacteria > Verrucomicrobiota > Verrucomicrobiia > Opitutales > Opitutaceae > Tous-C4FEB. The sequence goes on along the minus strand of RGAX01000090.1, from coordinate 8,258 downwards.
ACATCGCCGTGGTGGCGCAGACGACGTTGTTGCGCTCGGTGCCGACGGAAGCGACGAACGCCCAAAAGACCTCGCCCTTACCAGCGGGCTCTTTGGCCGTCGTTGACCAAGTTTTTTTGGGTTGGAGCCGCTTGATCTTCCCCAACGGCCAGACCGGCTGGGTGCGGACCGAAGCGGTGGTGCAGTTATATCGCTGAGGCGGTTGATTGCGACGGTGGGGAAAGCGGGGTGACCATCACCCCGCTTCGAAGCTGAAAACGAGTTGCTGCTGCCTGCCTAGCGGTTGCGCCCCATCTATTGGGCAGAGCTTGCGGGGCATTTTCGGGCGGAGGCAGTGAGTGTCTGACCGATTCGCACCTCAGTTGATGACGCGGTCTTTCAGGCGTTGCGCCAGGCGGAGAGTCGATTGCCGCCGCAATTCCTTCGGCGCTTTTACGCCTAGCAATTGGATGAATGCTTTATCCCGCGACACGCGTTCAAAGTGCTGCACCTGCCGCAGGTTGATGATGCGGAAGCGATCGATCCGGAAAAAGTCAGACGCGGGTAAGCTCCTCGAATAGGAATCCTCGGACTCGATTAGGGCGATCTCGGCGAGTTCGACTTGGAGCATTTCTTTTTCCGCGTGGACCCAGATAGTCCCGAGCGGCGCACCTGCGCTGCTATTCTGACCCGTCGCCTTGCTGGCCAATCGGCCCGCAAAGTGGCGCTGGAGTTTATTGACCGTCGCGGCCATGCGTTTAGCCGAAAAAGGTTTCAGGAGGTAATCGAGCGCGTGCAGTTCAAACGCTTCAACGGCCCGATCATCATGGGCGGTCACAAACACGATCTCCGGACGGGGATCCGCGGGAAGCAACGTGAGCAATTCGGTCCCCTCGGCGTGGGGCATCTTAATATCGAGGAAGATCACATCGGGGTGTAAGGAGCCACAAAAGACGAGCGCGGTAGCCACCGAGATGGCCTCGGCTACCACTTCTATATCGGGATGTTCCGCGAGGCGCTTGCGCAGGAAATCCCGCGCGCCGGGCTCATCATCGACGATCAAAACTCGCAAGTGAACACTCATGCGGTGATCCGTCGCAGGGTAGCGTAATTGCTCACCCGTGGTTCCCTCTTCGGGTCCGAGTTATCAGTGGTGAACAGGCGGAAGCCTACGAGACAGGGGGCATTGATCCTAGGCTGGGTCGTCATTATAAAAGCCCCGCAGGACACCTCACAAACCGTCGGAATAAAGCACGATGTCGCGAATCGGTCCAAGGACGTCTTGAACTGGGCGCAACCCAGCTAAAATGCCAGTATAGCAATGATCACTTAAGCCGCCCGTTTGACCTTACAGTCATAGCAGGTCTTGGACGGGCTCGAGTTAGCACCGCGGCCCTGAAACTTATCTTACTAAAGTGGAGGCTTTCAATCGCTGCAAGAGGCGCAGACTGGGTTGTCGGCCCAATGTCTTCGGCTCACTCAAGCCTCGTAGGGTGATGAGCGCCTGATCGCGCGAAACCCGCTCAACTTTCTCCAAGCGCCGCAGATTGATGATCAGCGATCGGTCCACGCGTATAAAATCCGTCGTTGGGAGCAAGTCTTCCCACTGACTCATCGCCCGGCGCAGGAGGTAGGTGTTGCCGTCAAAAAGCGTGAGTCGGGAATAGGGCGCCTCGGCTTCGATTAAGACGATCTCGCTGTGCTTCACCTTGAGTCGCCCGTTATCTGTGATCACCCACATCGTCTTGGACGCGGCCTCGACCTGGGGTTCTTTGGGCGGCGCGATAGCCAGACTTACATGGCTGCGCAGCAGTTTATCGACGATGAGGGCCACTCGTTTGGCTGAATACGGTTTCAGCAGGTAATGCAGCGCGCGGAATTCAAACGCTTCAATCGTGCGATCATCAGGCTCGGTCAAAAAGACGATCTGCATGCGGGGATTTCCCGCTTGGACCGGCATCATGAGGAAGACTTCGGCCTGCGGCAGGTTGATATCGATGAATATCAAATCGGGTTGAAGCGTCCGGCAAAACTCTAAGGCCTTCCTCACTGTGCTGGTCTCGCCGACTAACTCGATTCCCCGATGGAGCCGCAAGTATTTGACTAATAGGGCGCACACCAAGGGGTCATCGTCGACGACCAAGCATCTTAGTGGGGCGCTTGGGGCGCTCCCAAAAGGAGTTAAACTCATATCAAAATGCATAGCGTGTGGTTTGAGCCCTGAATTTATAAGCCCAATGTCACCAACCGGCCCAAAACTCATCTGAAACAGACACAGTTAACCCCCAAAGTTCAATTGAGCAAGATGATTGGTGTTTCGCGTTTTCTCTGCTCTGCGTCGATATTCGCCGCCGCGCCCGTCCAACCTCAACCCGCCGCCATCGGTAGGAGCACTTGGACGCGCACCGTATCGGGCAGAGATTCGTGGGTGACCGTTGCCGCGGTGCCGTAAATTAACTCCAGTCGACGCCGCAGGTTGCTAAGGCCGATTTGTTGGCCGGGCTTGGGTACAGCTTTCGGCTCAATCCAGGTGCCGGTATTTTCCACGGAAGCGATGAAGCCCTTCTCAGTAATCTTCGCCTCCACGCGGATCAACAGTGGCCACAAGGTCGTTTCTTGGCCGTACTTGATCGCGTTTTCCACCAAGGGCAGCAGCAGAGGCTGCGGGACCAAGGCCGCACTGGCGGCAGGAGTGATATTCACTTCAATCTTTATCTTATCTCCGAAGCGAAGCTCGAGGACTGAGAGGTAACTCTTAATCGCGTGGACCTCTTTAGCGAAGATATCCTTGGGGAACGTTTGCGTTAGGTTATATCGCAGTACCTCGGCGAGGCCTTCCACCATCAAGTCCACATCAGGTTGAGTCGAACGCGCGCTGATCGCCGTGAGGGTGTTAAACAAAAAGTGAGGATTGATCTGGGCCTTAAGCTGGCCGATCTCAGCTGTACGGGCCAGCATCTCGACTTCCAATTGGCGATACTCGATACTCAGCAGCTGCTTCTTTTGGAATTTATAAAAATAATACAAGAGCGCTCCTATGAGTAAGGACCCGCGCAGTCCGACCAGTGAGATCCACGTCAGCCATGGGTTCTGGATATTGGGTTTATCGTTGCGAAAAAAACCATATTGGACTGTGACCACGCCAATGATCACCAGACTATAGATAATTATGGCTACGACTTTACGGGTTTTACGTGCGTTATCTTTGAGCGACAGCAATGGTTGAAAAAGCAAAATCCCCAAGGCGAACAAGAGAAGGTTGAAGAACAGCGACACGACGACGATCACGAAGAGGTTAGCCGAGTTAACACCGGCTAGATATCTCCCGCCAATCATGATGGGCAGCGCAATCAAGGTGCTCACGCCCACGACATTGAAAAACAGTTCCGCGTCGAACTTGCTCTGGTCAATAGGTGGTGGGGTATGCTCCATGTGAGTCTTAATAAGTAATCAAATCGCGCGATGAGGAAGGTTTAATCGGTGAATCAGTCTGTCGGTACGCCGAATCGGTCACCTTGGCCTGTTTAAGATGGTTTTCAAAACTGCGATATCATCTTCAGGGTGCATAAAAGACCGTGATGACCCCGCGCTGTTTGCCTGCGCACATAGGTTCACCCAACGAGTACATGCGGAGCGTGGATAACATTCAAGGCGGCCCAGTGCACGTGCCCCACATGGGAGTAGGGGAGGCTATTCGCGCGGTACGCCCTGTTCACCGCATATTAAGCCCGTTTCACCGCATTAAACTTTACCACCTTTCGGTCTGAGTAATCGTAAAAAAATTGATCTCTAATATCACAACCTAACTCTTGTGGAATTTTGCCATTTTATAATGCGACTACTTTTATCCCGCGTGCTCCCTCTTGCCTTAGTGGTCGGCCTACCTTCTTCGGCGTTTACGGGATGAAAACAGGGATTCAGCCTTATCCCCAGTCATTGATCCTGGTATGAGTGCTAACTTTCGCTGTTTGATTGTGGATGATGAGCCGGATGCTCGACGATTCCTTCGGAAGCGCTTGGTGCCGCATCCCGATCTCGAGATCATCGGTGAGGCGGTATCCTTGGCGGAGGCTCTGGATTTCTGTCGTACGCTGCGTCCCGATGTGGTTTTCCTCGATATTAACATGCCACCTGCTGATGGCTTGAATTTACCTGCCTTGCTGCCCGTAGAGTCTCGACCAGCGATTGTTTTTGTGACCGCCTATGAGCAGCATGCGATTGAGGCGTTTGAGCTGGATGCAGTCGATTATCTCCTCAAGCCCTACTCTCCTGAACGTATCGCAGCCACCGCTAATAAACTACGGCTACACTTCAAGGGTCGGAGGGCGATTATGGCTGTTACCTCGCCGTCGCTGGCATCGCCTACCCTAGGCCCTCAGGCGCTGAACACTATTATGGTACAAGAGCATAACCAGTTGCTCAAATTGGATCCCACGAAGATCGCTTTGATCAAAACCGTGGGTGATTACACTCGGCTCACGCTCAGCACGAACCAATCTTACATGCTGCGCCAGTCCTTAGCTCGCTGGGAAGAGCTGCTGCCGAGCGAAATTTTTTTTCGGTGGACCGATTTAGGATCATCAACTTGTCATGCGTGGAGAAGGTGGAGCGGGTGACTCGCAATAAAATGCTAGTTTACCTCACTGGGTTAAATCAGCCGAAGGAATTGCGGCGCATAGCAAGCGCCCGCCTAGCCCAGCGCTTGAAAGCTCACGTAGGGCTCAACCGGGCAAAGTTACCCACGCCCGCTCCCACGTCTTGACGATGTCCCTGCAGAATCAAACGCGGACTAGATTATGAGGAACTCCGCTGGTGAAGCGAGGCAGTCGCTAGGCTGACCCATCCCAACCGTGAACCTATCTCTTGATCCCGTCCTCATCGAATTTACGGATCCATTACTTTTGCTCTTAACTTATTCATTGTGACTCCGTCCTAGTTATCTAACCGTTTTATCACGCCCCCATGCCGCTTATGAACCGCTCATTGGTCTCACTGGTCTGCACCCTTTTCGGCTTCGCTTCACTCACCGTCGCCACCCACGCGCAAGAGCCCCGCCTCGCTAATCTCTCCACTCGCGCCCAAGTCGGCACTTCCGCCAACCAGCTCTTCACCGGTTTCGTAATCGGCGCTGGGGCTAATAAAACTGTGCTCATCCGCGCCGTGGGTCCCACGTTGGCGAGCTCTCCCTTCAATATCGCGGGCACGCTCGCCGATCCCTATATCACGCTGTACAACAGCGCCAACATCCCGATCGCCGCCAACGATAACTGGGGCACTCCGCTCAATGGTGCTACCGCGGTCACCGCCGCCACGTTTAGTTCGGTCGGCGCCTTCGCTTTAACTTCCGCCACGTCGCGCGATGCCGCCATCGTCGCCACGTTGCCGCCTGGCAGCTACTCGGCCGCCGTCAGCGGCGTTGGTAACACGTCGGGACTGGCCATCATCGAGGTCTACGAGCTCGGCGCCACGGCCGGCTCCACTCGTCTCACTAATATCTCCTCTCGCGCTTTGGTCGGCATCAACGCAGCGGTGATGATTCCTTTATTGATCCGGGCTGCGGGTCCAGCCCTGACGGCGCTCGGCGTCCCCGGCGCCTTAGCTGATCCCACCCTCACCCTCACCAATCCCGCTGACACGATCACCTACGCTTCCAATAACGACTGGGGCACACCCACCGGTGCTACTGCCGCCTCGGCTGCAACGCTTTCCGCCGCGTTTGCGGGCTTTACGGGTTTTCCTTTCCCCAGCGGTAGTAAAGACGCCGCAATCTTGGTCGATCTCGCCCCTGGCTCGTATACCGTGAAAACCAGCGGTACCAACAACAGTACGGGCGTCGCCCTCGTCGAGGTGTACGATCTCACGCCTGATACTCCGCCCACCATCACGATCGCGGCGACTAAATCCACCAGCGATGAGTCTGGCTCTAATCCTGGCGAGTTTACCATTACCCGTACCGGTAGTCTCATCTTGCCTCTAACTGTTAACTACTCCGTCGGCGGTTCCGCTATTAACGGTTATGACTATCCGTTCCTCGCGGGCTCCGTCGAGATTCCCGCCAGCGCCAGCTCCGTTAAAGTCCCGCTCTCGCCCAATCCCGATGTGCAAGTTGAGGGGCTTGATACTGTCGTGCTTTCGCTCACAAGCGGCGCAGGCTACTCAGTCGGTATCGCCAACTCCGCCACCGTCAGCATCGCCGACAGTCCCGCTACTCTTTACATCGCGGGAGTTCGTCCCACCGGCAGCTCCATCAGTGGCACGGCCGCTTCCGGCACGGCCTCGATTCTCCTTAGCACCAGCGGCACGCTCGCCGCGGTCAACGTCACCTTCTCTAATCTCAGTTCGCCTATCACCAATGCCTACCTCGTCCTCGGCCCCAACGAAGACTTCGTCTTCAGCCTCGGCACCAGCGGCCAGATCAGTGGTGCCCAATGGAGTTTTACCCCCACCGGACTTTACAGCAGTGCTCAACTCCTCGACGCGTTGAAAAGCGGGAAGATCTCCGTGCGCATCGACACCGCTAAATACCCCACGGGCGAGGTGAAGGGCACCTTCATCCAAGGTGCCGGTACCCGCACCTTCGTCGCCCCCGACGCGCCTCCCGCCGTCTCGCTCACCGCGGTAACCGCATCCGATGCCGCGCGAGTGCTCACTCAAGCCACCTTTGGTCCCACCAAGACCGAGATCGACAGCCTCACCGGCGGTAGTATCGACGCTTGGATCACCGCGCAGATGGCTCTGCCATTTACCTCGCACCGCACGGCCACTATCGCCGACCGTAACACCTACGGTGGCTCCCAAAGTTTCAGTAATTGGAACGCGATCCACCTGCCCAATCGGCAGTCGGCTTGGTTTAAGACCGTCCTCACCGCGCCCGATCAACTCCGCCAGCGTGTCGCCTACGCCCTCAGCCAGATCCTCGTTGTTTCCGATATTTCTCTCGGCGAGGATTCTCATACCGAGCCGCTCGCCCTTTATTACGACATGCTCGGTAACGGTGCCTTCGGCAACTTTCGCACGCTCTTGGAAAACGTGACCCTCAGCCCCATGATGGGCATGTATCTTAGCGCCCTCCGCAACAGCAAGGCCGACCCAGTCACGGGCCAGACGCCCGATGAAAACTACGCGCGCGAGATCATGCAGCTCTTCACCATCGGCCTCAGCCAACTCAATCCCGATGGCACCCTCGTCCTCAGCTCCAGTGGTCTCCCCATCGCCACCTACGACCAAACGACCATCACCGAGCTCGCCAAGGTCTTTACCGGTTGGTCCTACGCCAGCACCACCAATTTCCGCACCGGCGGCGGTTATGGTACGAGCTTGGTGACGCCGATGATTTTATTTTCCGCATACCACGACGACACCGTCAAAAACCTCTCGCCCGTGACCACCACGGTGATCCCCGCCGCCCAAGGCGGTGTCAAAGACCTCCAGCTAGCGCTTGACGCTCTTTTCAACCACGCCAACACGCCCCCCTTCATTTCGAAGCTCCTCATCCAGCGCTTGGTCACCAGTAACCCCAGCCCTGGTTATGTGTACCGCGTCGCGCAGAAATTCATTAACAACGGCAGCGGCACCCGCGGTGATCTTGGCGCCGTCGTACGTGCCATCCTCACTGATTATGAAGCCCGCTCGCCGGCCGTGGTGAGTAACGTCACCTACGGAAAACTCAAAGAACCCCTCCTGCGCCTCACTGGACTCATGCGTCCTTTTGGCGCCTCTTCCACCAGTGGTCGCCTCATGGGCTATTGGATTGGAGTCAACGGGGTCCCCATCGATGGCAACACCCCCAAGCCGGCCACCGCTGCCGAGATCTCCACCAATTACACGGCCATCAGTATCTGGAATACTCTTGGCAGTATCGGCCAAGCTGCCCTGCGCTCGACCACGGTCTTCAACTTCTATCATCCCGACTATGTGCTACCCGGACCGCTCGCGGCCGCGGGCCTCGTCGCCCCCGAGTTTGAGATCACCGACGACAACTTCGCCATCAGTGTACCCAACTATCTACGCACCTTCGTAAACTCAGTCACCGGTTCAGTCGTCGCCAATCAGCCCTACGTGATCACGCTCAACACCACGTACGAACAGACTCTCGTCGCCAACCCCGCTGCACTGCTTGATCATCTGAACAGTGTACTCTGTGCCGGTACCTTGCCCAGCGCCGCGCGCACCCGCATCCTCACCGCTCTGAGCTCACTTGCTACGAGCACCACCAACGAAGACCGCGCCAAAACCGCGATCCTGCTTGTCCTCACCAGTCCCGCCGCCGCGATCCACAA
>RGAX01000089.1 GCA_009919985.1 Opitutaceae bacterium | reverse complement strand
ATTCACGGCTGGCGCCGATACGATTGAATTTGGCCCTGGGACGAGTGCGGGCGCGCCGGGCCGGATGGAAGGCGAAGATTACACCTGGATTAACGGCCATCTGCGGACGCAGGGGCAGCGAGTTTACCTCACGGGGGTGACGCCTTTTCGGTACACGCTCACGCTCCGCTGAGCGCAGGGCCTCGTGTGACCTCACCAGCCGCGTGTCATTAAGGCTGAATAGGACGATAGAGTTTTTGGCGCAGGGTAGGGTCGCGTAGGAGCACGGCTTGGAGAAAACGAAAACTGTCTGCGAGGTAGCCTTCGTAACCACTCGGTTGGCCGTCCCAAGTCGTCCAGTCGATGCCTTTCATCGCGGCATCGGTCACCCCGTTTTGAAATTCTCCGCGGGCTTGGCGCGTGAGCATGGCGCGTAGGACGCGATCGCCGCGGGCCTGGTCGCCGAGTTGGTAATGAGCGGCAATGAAATGCAGTACTTGGCCGGCGGTAATACCTCCGTTCATGTAAATGCCTAAGGTGTCGCTGCCATCGCTGCGCTTCGGTGTGCCGAAACCGGTTTGGATATAATCGCCTTGAGCGATAGGAATCAGGTTGGGCGGGACGCCCAGATCGAAGCGCTCAAATTTCACCTCTGCCATTTTTTGCCAGAGACGGTCGAGCATAGCGCGGGCGGGCTCTGCCGGGATGAGCCCGTACTCAATGGCGAGGCCGCAGGTGGTCGGGGAGGCGTAATCGTGCAACATGCCGTCGGCGCTGCGCCAGCCGGCGAGTAGGCCGGATTTTTCGTTATAGAGGAGTTTAAAGTACGTCGCTTTGAGCGCATCGGCGCGCGCGCTGTAGCGTGAGGCTTCGCTCGTGCGGCCGAGTTGTTTCTCGAGATCGGCAAGACAGCGAAACGCGCGGTAAATGATCGCGTTGGTGTAGGCGTCTTTGTGGCCGCAGTTGACTGCGTCCCACCACGCACATGAGCGGTTGGGTTGTTTGAGCGTGTAGAGATTACCGCTTTGCGTGGCTTCGATGAGGCCGTCGCCGTCGACATCACGGCGCTCAAGAAACTCGGCAATCATTTCAAGTCGTATTATTTTTTGAGCCAGCCACGCGCGATCCTTGGTCGCTTCGACGTAGTCCCAAGCCGCGATGAGCGGCCCGGCGTTCGCGTCGAGAAAATGCCCGTAGTTCCAGTAGCAGATGATTTCACCGGTTTCTTGGCCGTTGGCATCGCGGAGCATTTTGGTGTCGATCCAGTACTCGATTGTGCGGCGCACCAACGGCATCAACGAAACACCTGGGAAAGGCTCCGGAGTGAAGAGCGCTTGATCGGCGTAAAACCAGAGTGAGCAACTGGCGGGATCACTAATGACGTTGTTGCCGAGCATACCGGCAGGAGCGCTGAACGGGCGATTTTGTTCGCCCCAGCGCGAGGTGGGCTGGATGGCGTTCAGCCAGCCGCGGCGAGCCAGCGGCCAGAGCTGCGAATCTTGCAATCCAGCCGGCGCGGCGAGAAGCAGCGGTTGAAAGCGCAGAACGCACTTTTCGTTTCCTCGCAGGATCAAGTCCACGCGTTTTTCTTTGCGATCACCTTCAAAGCGACCGGTGACTGGCGTACCTTCGATCTGCGTCACTGACATCGGCCCAAAATCGGGCGCGTTAATGATGGCCGGAAAAGTAAAGCTGCCGTCGGGATGCCACTGTGCGGGGATGATGCAGGTAGAGGTGACGCGCGGATCGAAGGGTAGGCGCAGTTCGTCGCCGGTGAATCGGAGTTCAAAACCACCCTCTTGATCGAGCGTGGCGCGCGTGTTAAGGATGGGTTCTCGTAGAAGATTTTGCTCACCGCGGCGGCCGCCCTCGGTGTCCCAGCTAAGAAACGTCACGCGGTTTGTTTCTGGTGCAGATTCGATCCGCGCGACAGGGGCGGCGTCCGAGAGCGTCGTAGTGGCGATAAAACCAAGGAGTGTGCACCACCTGACGCGGGACGGCGCATTAAAAACGTTCTTCATGATTGAATACAGGGGTGAAGCGGACTTCGGCATTTTTAGGCTAGGGGAAAAATAGCGGCTCAAGCTTAGCGCTCGGGAAATTTAACTTGGATCTGGTGCTTAAGACAAAGCGCTAGAGGCCGATTTAAATACTTAGCGCAGTCGTGTTGGCGACAACTCTAATGCAGTTCCTTCTGCCCACGCCAATCGGTGGATCATTCTCGAGTTTGAATAACGCAGTCGGGGCAGCGGCTGGATGAGCCGAATGTTGACTGGCCCTAAATTAAATCGGCAATCTTAGCTGCATGACACTCAGCTCCTTGCTCGGATTTTTGGTCGTTGGACTCATGGTCTGGTTGGCTCTGGCTTTTAAGCCACTCCGTAAGGCAATCGGGCTACTATTGGTGATTGTCGGCGCCATTTTGAGTCTTTCCTTGATTGGCCTGATCTTGGGGGTGCCGATGATTTTGGCTGGGGGATTGTTGCTTTTTTTCTAAGCGGGTCTGTGCGAGTTTCGTTATTTTTAAAGGCGATCACCTCGCTCTCAATTTCCGCAGGAAATTATTTCGTCATTTTCTTTTTAGCACGCATATCGCGGATTTGATCAAAGCAGGCGAAAAATCATTAAAGCGGAATGTCTGCTTAGCGCACTAGTGGAACATCTCGCTGCGGCGCTCCTCAATCATCCGCGCAGCGTTAAATTCTTAAGTCCAAGCCGAGCGCAATTTCGACAGTTTTGTCTCAACAAAGGTTCGGCGGCTTTGCCCCTGGATCAATTTTGTCCAACGTGTGGTCTCGGCCCATCGAAATGCTCGCGGGAGTTCCAGTTCGGGTAATTTTACAAAAAGACGTGAACGCGTTGGACTCAGATAAACCAAGTCGAACAGTGCTTTCTCAACCGTAGCAATTTTACCGCCGTCTTCGCCATCTTCGAATCCTCCGTACAAATCCGGTGGCATCCGATGGAGTGAAACCATCCCTTGAGGTGACGCCACTTTCTTGGCGCGTCCTAGCGTAACGGCGTACGTGATTGCGGGTACTTGCTCGATCACCCCATGGCGGAACAGAGCCGACTGTAGTGAGACATAGGCTGGATAGGGTGCCGCGACTTGCTCGACCATCAGTCCACGAGAAATCGGGCCCAGACTCCACCTCCCACGCGCTAGTCGCCAGACCAGTCCATGCGTTTTCAGGCGCCCCAGTAGCACAGAGGCATTCGCGGCGCTTACATGTAACAGGGCGGAAACATCCCGGGTCTCAAATGAAAGCACCCCTAATGCGCGGATTCGCTGCAAAGCTTCCATCTGATTCATTGCAGTTTCTCCAGTTTTTCAACCACCGCTACTTGCAAGCTCTCCCACCGCGCACGTGCGTAATAATCGTAGTACTCTGGCTGGAGATAAGCCCGCACTTGGCCGGAGAATTCATCGAAACCGATGCACATCGCCTTAGCGATCGCCGGCCCTACCTCATTTTTTACGCCTGCCGAGAGGGCTACGTTGCCGACCCCTCGATCTATCAGTAACTTCAAATCGAAGATATCTCGCGCCTGCGTCTCGTTCCGTTTGCTTAAGGCTACTATTTTTTGGCAAAAAGCGGTTTCGTCCGAGTAGTGCTGCGCCAGCACCGGAAACAGAGCATACGTCCGCACTAAGTCCGTATCCACTGCTTCCAATTTAACCTCCGGATCTAGTCCGCGCCGAGAGAATTCAATTTTGGTGGGAATGGGAGCTCCTCCGTTTACTTGGAGTCCTAGTTTCCAGCGCTGAGTCGTCTCGGTCTGCTTGGCCGACGTCACATGTTCGATGGTGATCTGCTTTGACCTCAGCTCCAGCGCCAGCGCGGTCGAGGCCAAAATGGTGGCTACATTCCCCTCGAGGGTTTTCCGAGCCATGGTGTGGACATCGAAATCGATATCTTCCGAATAGCGGATACTTTTACAGTAAAACCTTAGGTTGCAGCCTCCCTTGATTGCGTACAGCGCCTTGTCCACTCGCCGGCCAAGGTGAGCCGTGAAAACTAGATGAAAAAGTTCGATCGCTTGTCGTTCGGACCACATTTTTTTAAAGTAAATAATAAATACATCGAATCAACGCTAATGTTTATTGAATGTATTTATTAATCACCTTTAAATACGATCAATCTCGATGCGGGACTTTGGAGGGTTGAATTTTTAATCGAAGAAATTTCACGAAATTAAATCGACGCCCTCCTTGCCATAACGTGCTTCATGCACACACAAAACAGGTATGTCACGGAGCCGCCCCATCCTGATCTTACGGGTGTTTAATCACGCAGCATTATTATCCCTTTTGCTTGGGCTTGCTTTAGCTGCGCGTGGAGCTCTGCCGGTTCCCGAGACAATTGACTTCAATCGCGACGTCCGACGCGTGCTTTCGGAAAATTGTATCCGCTGCCACGGTCCTGACGAGAAAGACCGCAAGGGTGGCGATGGGGGTAAAGCCGGCCTCCGTCTCGATAATCGCGAAGGAGCGCTCGCGCAGACCGACGGTTACGCGGCCATCATGCCCGGCCAACCCGAGAAGAGCGAACTGTACAAACGTATCATAACCGACGACGAGAATGACGTTATGCCGCCGGCTGATTCCGGCAAAACGCTCTCGGCTCGCGATAAAGCCGTCCTCAAAGCCTGGATCCAGCAAGGCGCCACCTACGCGCAGCATTGGTCCTACGTGCCGCCCGTGCGTCCAGCATTGCCGCCCGTCCACGGCGCGACTTGGCCGGCTAATGCCGTGGATCGCTTCATCCTCAATCGTCTCGAGCGTGAAAAACTTTCCCCCTCCACCGAGGCTGACCGCGTGACCCTCGCGCGCCGCGTCGCACTCGATCTCACTGGCCTGCCGCCGACGTCCGAGGAAGTGAAAACATTTGAGACCGATCCTGCCCCCGGTGCCTACGACCGCCTCGTGGATCGACTGCTCGCTAAACCCGCCTTTGGCGAACACTGGTCACGGCTCTGGCTCGACCAGGCGCGCTACGCGGACTCCGCGGGCTACGTCGATGATCCCGCGCGTACGATCTGGGCGTATCGCGATTACCTGATCCGCTCCTTCAACGCCAACAAGCCCTTCGATCAATTCACCATCGAGCAACTCGCTGGTGATCTGCTGCCTAATCCCACCGAGGACCAACTGATTGCGACCGCTTTCCATCGTAATACCCCGACCAACAACGAAGGCGGCACCATCGACGAAGAATTTCGCAACGTAGCCGTCGTCGATCGCGTGAACACCACCATGACTGTCTGGATGGGTTCCACGATGGCGTGCGCTCAATGCCACACCCACAAATACGATCCGTTTACCCAGACAGATTACTTCCGGCTTTTCGCGATTTACAACAATACCGCCGACGAAGACCGCACTGATGAAGCGCCCGTGCTCCCGCTCTTCACGGACGAAAAGAAAAAAGCCCGCGCTCCCTTCGACGCCGAGATCGCCGCACTCGAAACGACGATGCGCACGCGCACGCCAGCCTTACTCGCCGCGCAACCGGCTTGGGAAACCCGTTTCTCCGCGCCCCTCGCCTGGCAACCGTTGCCAGCGGCCACGATGACGGCTAAATCGGGTGCTGCCTTGCAGCGCGACTCTGAAGGCATCGTGCGCGTCTCGGCCCGCTCCGAGAACGACTCCTATTCGTTCGCGACGACGAGCGAGACCGCGCAGACACTCACCGGATTTCGTCTGGAAACCTTTCCGCTTGAAACAAGCGCGGCGACGGGCCCTGTTTCCAACGCCGGTGAATTTGTCGTTACGCGCGTGTTGGCCTCCATTACGCCGGCTGGCCAACACGAAGTTACGGGGCGTTATGTGCGCGTTGAGTTGCCCGGCAAAGACCGCGTGCTGGCCTTGGCGGAGGTCCAAGTATTCGGCAACGGCGATAACCTCGCGCCCACCGCGACTTCGACCCAGAGCAGCACTGCCGGCGACAGCGTCGCGAAATTCGCCAACGACGGCCGCACTAACGGTAACGCTGAGAAAGCCCCCGTCACTTCGCTGACCGAGAAAACTGAAAATCCTTGGTGGGAACTCGATCTCAAGGCGACGGCTCCCGTCGAGCGTATCGTCGTATGGAAACGCACCGATGGTGCTTTCGGCGCCGAACTCGCCGGTGCAAAGGTATCGTTACTCGATGAAAAACGCGCAGTCGTTTGGAGCACCACGCTGGCCTCCGCTCCAGCGGCCAGCGCCGAATTCGCGGTGAGTGGTGTGCAGCCGATCCGTCTCGCATTCGTGCAGGCGGATGTGACCGAGGACGGGTTTGCCGCGGATTCGGTTTTGAGTGCGTCACGCGGCCGTGAACGCGGTTGGGCCGTTGGAGCGCAAAGTGATAAGGCACATGCGCTGGTGGTGTTGCCCGAGACTGCCGTGGTGTTGCCCGCCGGTGCTCGCCTCACGGTGAGCATCGAGCAAAATTCCAAAAAGAAAAATCACACGCTTGGTAAATTCCGCCTCACCACGAGCGTCGATGATCGCGCATCCACCATTATCCGGATGCCGGATCCGGTGCTCGCGGCCTTGAAATTGCCTCTCGCGCAGCGTTCCGAAGCTGAGCGTGAACTCGTGACCTCGCACTATATGGCTGTGGCGCCTGCCCTCGAAACTGAGCGCCAACGCTTCGCTGCCGTCACCAAGTTGCGCGACAAGATCGTGCCCTACACGACCGTGCCAATCATGCACGAAGTTGTCGCCGACAAGATGCGCAAGACGCACGTCCAGCGTCGCGGTAACTACCTCGATCTCGACGCCGAGGTCACGCCTGGTGTGCCAGCTGCATTACATCCGTTGCCGTCAGGGGTGAGCGCGAACCGTTTGGGGTTAGCGCGCTGGATCGTAGATGAAAAAAATCCGCTCACCTCGCGTGTGATCACCAATCTGTTATGGGAATCGGTTTTCGGCATGGGCCTGGTTCGCACGAGTGAGGATTTCGGTAGTCAAGGTGACCCGCCTTCGCACCCAGAATTGCTCGACTGGCTCGCGGTGGATTTTCGCGAGAGCGGTTGGGATGTGAAACGTCTCCTGCGCTTGATGGTTACCTCGGCGACGTATCGCCAATCCTCACGAATCACCCCGGAGGTTCTCGAGCGCGATGCCGACAACCGACTTTTTGCCCGCGGTCCACGCTTCCGGCTTTCCGCCGAAATGATTCGCGACCAGTCGCTTGCGGTGAGCGGCTTACTCAGCACCAAGATGTACGGCCCGCCCGTCAATCCGCCGAAACCGAAGTCGGGCCTCTCGGCTGGATTCGGTTCCACGCTTGATTGGGAGGATAGCATGGGTGAAGACCGTTTCCGGCGCGGCCTCTACACGTCGTGGCGCCGCAGTAACCCTTATCCCTCTATGGCGACTTTTGATGCGCCGAGCCGCGAAGTGTGCACGGTGCGCCGAGAGCGTTCCAATACGCCCTTGCAGGCTTTGGTGACGCTCAACGACCCGGTTTATATCGAGGCCGCGCAAAAACTCTCGCGGCGCATCGCCGCCCTGGCGGGTTCGCCCGAGGAAAAACTCGCGCAAGGTTTCCATTGGACCCTCGTGCGGGCGCCCAAGGCCGAGGAGTTGAAGCCGTTGCTGGCGCTTTATACAAAATCGCTCGATCGTTTTTCGCGTGATGCGAAGCAAGCCCTCACGGTGGCGACGGTGCCGCTCGGGCCGCTCGCACCGGAGGTCAATGCGGCGGAGTTCGCGGCGTGGACTATCGTGGGTAACGTGTTACTCAACCTCGATGAATTTTTGATGAAGCCCTAAACGGCGGCGCCCCATGAATCCTTACCTCGACTCTCTGGTTCACACGACTCGCCGGCATTTTTTGAAGGAATCCGCCGTAGGGTTGGGGGCTATTGCCCTCAGCTCTTTACTTGGGCGCAACGCCATGGGTGCACCTCTAGCTGCGACCAATCCCCTCGCGGCGCGCCTCCCGCACTTTGCCCCAAAGGCCAAGCGCGTCATCTACCTGCATCTCACGGGCTCACCGCCTAATCTCGATCTATTTGATTATAAGCCCGAGTTGGTGAAACGCGATGGGCAGGATTGCCCAGATGATGTTCTTAAGGGCCGCAAATTCGCGTTCACGGCCGGCAAGCCCAAGCTCATGGGCAGCCCGCGTACCTTTGGACAGTATGGCCGCAGCGGTCAGTGGATGTCGGATGCGATCCCGCATCTGCACGGTGTGGCTGATGATCTATGCATCGTGCATTCGATGTACACGGATCAATTTAATCACGCACCCGCGGAGTTGTTATTGTTTACTGGTTCGCCCCGGCCGGGCCGGCCTTCAATGGGCTCGTGGGTCACTTACGGCCTCGGAACGGAAAATCAAAATCTGCCCGGTTACGTGGTGTTGATCTCGAGCGGCACGCAGCCCAACGGCGGAAAAAATTCCTATGGTAGCGGCTTTCTCCCATCGGTGTATCAAGGTGTCCAGTGTCGCTCCAAGGGCGATCCAGTGTTGTACGCATCTGATCCGGCGGGTTTCACCCGTGACTTGCGCCGCGATAGTCTCGATGCGCTGCATGAACTTAACGAACTTCAAGCCAGCGAACTCGGGCACCCTGAGACGCGCACGCGTATCGCCCAGTACGAACTGGCCTACCGCATGCAGATGTCGGTGCCCGAGGTGATGGATATCTCGCGCGAGTCCCCGGCGACGATTGCCGCTTATGGCGCGCAGCCCGGTGATTCCAGTTTCGCAAACAACTGCCTGCTTGCGCGGCGCCTCGTCGAGCAAGGCGTGCGCTTTGTGCAACTCTTCGACTGGGGCTGGGATTTCCACGGCACCAGCGAGAAAGAAGACATTCGTGGCGGTCTCACCAAGAAGTGCGGCACGATGGATCAACCCGTCGCGGCGCTCATCAATGACCTCCGTCAACGCGGCCTGTTGGAAGATACACTGATTGTGCTCGGCGGTGAATTCGGCCGCACCCCGTTCCGCGAAGGCCGCACGGCAACCGGAGAAATTCTCGGTCGCGACCATTATCCGGATTGCTACACCATGGTGCTCGCCGGCGGCGGTATCAAAGGCGGCTTGTCCTACGGCGAGACCGATGAACTCGGCTTTAACATCACACGCGATCCTGTGCACGTGCACGATTTACAGGCGACGCTCATGAACCAACTCGGTTTCAATCATGAACGCCTGACTTATCGATTCGAGGGTCGTGATTACCGTCTTACCGACGTCCACGGCAAAGTCGTTAAGGGAATTTTAGCCTGACGGGCGTTGTCGAGCGCCCGACTCAGCGCGCGTTCGATCAGTTTAGTAACCTACCTCGACGAGTTGAGTGCGGAGCGCAGCTACTGCTGCGGCAGCCTCGGTTGCCGGGCCGGTTTTCCAAATACACTCGATCGTAAAACGATCGTAGTAGCCGATTTTTTTTAACGCTCGCAGAAACGGACGGAAATCCTCGCCGTTAACACCGGGCGCAGCGCGGTCTTTGTTTTCGGCCAGATGCACATGGTGGACGGGGCCGACGCGTAGAATATCATCGGCGGATTCGCCGTTGCGCAGCATGTGGAAAATATCGACGAGCATTTTTACCGACGGGTGATTGGCCCGGGCTACGGCCTCGGCGCCTTCGATGATCGTATTGACTAGGTTACACTCGCCGCGGTTAAGCGGTTCGACGACCAGCGTGACACCCTGGGCTTGAGCGAGCGGGGCGAAGAGGCGCAGCGTCTCAACGTATTGCTCAAACGCTCGGGCCGAGGACCAGCCCTCGGGTATCATGCGGGCACCTGCGCTGCCCACGACCATGATCGTCATACCGACTTGGCGGGCGCGTCGAAAAATCGTCTCGGCATAGTGGGTCAGCGCGGCGGTATCGACGGTGGGGCCGACGATTTTGAGGCGGGCGGGCAACAAGCAGTTGGCGGCGGGCATCGCGAGCGGGCTCTGGCGGAGCGCGGCGGCGTGCACGGCGAACGCGGCATCGTCGGCAAACGGCAGGAGGAACTCTTGCACGTGGCCCTCAATAAAATCGAAACCGCGCGGAGCGGGCAGGGTGGCGAGCGTGGCGGGGTCGAGACAGAGGCCGATTTGCATGGGTTAAAGTTTAGCCGCCGATTTCGCGGTGGAGTAGACACACATTAACACTGACGGTCCGTTCTTCGAGCTAGGTTGAAAAAAACGGCCCGCGCCGGCCCGAGTTTTTTTGGGTGCGACGCGGGAGGAGGACAGATTAACGCGCGAACGACTTGGAGAAGTCGGCGGCAGGGGCGGAGGCGACAACTTTCTTGGGTTTGCGGCGGGCGGAGGCGGCGGCTTTCTGGTTGAGCAATTTCGCGTACCGGGCGCCGTTCAGCGGAAGCGAAATCGTCTCGTCGGTCCAGGCAGACAGGAGCATCGCGTTGGCCAGTTCAATGGAGTGGATACCCTCAGCTGCTGGGGAAAGTAGCGTGGCCCCGTCCAAGATGGCG